>NZ_JBUZVP010000016.1:0-190619 GCF_055409485.1 Pseudomonas sp. A125 | reverse complement strand
GCTCTAAAACCTTTTCCCACATAGTCTCGTCGTCCTGACTGAATCGGTTGGGGGATTTTAAACCAAGACCTTGAAAGGGGTGGCTGTAAGAGCGGAACCCTAAGCCGCCGTTACCGAAGAAACGGATATGTACCCAGTCAGGTGCACATATCTCCTCCCCCCAACCCACCTACGCAACTATTGGTTACATGTTGATGATAACCTCGCTTTTCCCCCTCCCAGACCTGCCTCCCCGATGCCCAGTGAACCCGCGCTGCTGTTACGTCACCACCGCCCTTTCATCGCGTTCTGGCTGGCACGGATCTTTACCGCCAGCGGCTTCCAGATGCTCACCGTGGCCATCGGCTGGAACCTCTACCAACTGACCGGCAACGTGCTGGACCTGGGCTTGGTCGGCCTGGTGGAATTCGTACCGCGAGTGCTGTTCATGCTGCACACCGGCCATGTAGCCGACCGCTATGAACGGCGCAAGGTGGCGGCCATCTGCCAGACCCTGCAGGCCTTGATTGCACTGTCCTTGGCAATTGGCGGCCTGACCGGCAACGTCACCCGCGAAATGATTTTTATCCTGGCCTTCCTGCTCGGCGCGGCGCGCTCGTTTGAAATGCCCACCACCCAGGCCCTGCTGCCAAGCATCGTGCCCACTGCGCTGTTTCCCCGCGCAGTGGCGTCGTCGCAGTCGGCGCAGCAATTGGCGACCATCGTGGCGCCGGCGTTGGGCGGTTTGTTGTACGCCTTTGGCAGCGTCTGGGTATATGGCCCCACCGTGGTGCTGTACCTGATTGCCTGCGTGCTCACCCTCAACCTGCCCGCGCGCCAGACCCCGCTGAACAAGGCCAAGGCGACCATGGATTCGTTGCTGGCCGGGATTCGTTTTATCCGCAGCCGGCCGGATATCCTCGGGGCAATTTCCCTGGACCTGTTTGCGGTGTTGCTGGGCGGCGCCACGGCGTTGCTGCCGGTGTTTGCCAAGGACATCCTGCTGACCGGGCCGTGGGGGCTCGGGTTGCTGCGCTCGGCACCCGCTGTGGGGGCGCTGATCATGTCACTGTGGCTCGCGCGGTTTGCGGTAGACCGGCATGTGGGGCGGATCATGTTTACAGCGGTGGGTGTGTTTGGTGTGGCCACTATCGCGTTCGGCCTGTCGACCTCGTTCTGGTTCTCCCTGGCGGTGCTGGTGGTATTGGGCGCAGCAGACATGATCAGCATGGTGATCCGCGCCTCGTTCGTGCAGTTGGAAACCCCGGATGAAATGCGTGGCCGGGTCAGTGCGGTCAACGGGCTATTCATCGGCGCGTCAAATCAGTTGGGCGAATTTGAGTCCGGAATCACCGCCCACTGGTTCGGCACCGTGCCCGCCGTGGTCATGGGCGGCATCGGTACGCTGGTGGTGACCGGGGTCTGGATCAAGCTGTTCCCGACCCTGGCCAACCGCGACCGCATGCATGTGCCGGTGGAAGAAGCCGCCAAGGTTTAGAGCACCTTGTCCAGGGTGACGGGAAAGTCCCGCACCCGCTTGCCGGTAGCGTGATACACCGCGTTGGCCACGGCCGCCGCCACCCCCACAATCCCGATCTCGCCAACGCCCTTGGAACCCAGAGCGTTGACGATCTCATCGTGTTCCTCGACAAACAGCACATCAATTTCGCCGATATCCGCGTTTACCGGGATGTGGTACTCGGCCAGGCTGTGGTTCATGTAGCGGCCCAATTGATGGTCAATCTGGGTTTCTTCATGCAACGCCATGCCGATGCCCCACACCACTCCACCAAGAATCTGGCTGCGGGCCATCTTCGGATTGACCACCCGCCCTGCCGCTATGGCACTGACCACACGACTGACCTTGATGGTGCCCAGGTCTTCATCCACCCGCACTTCGACAAACACCGCCGAATGCGTGGCCGAGGCATAGCCTTCGCGCTTTTTATCGGGTTCGCAGTCCACCTGTACTTCCAGCGCCTGCTCGCCACTGTCCTGCACCAACTGCGCCAAAGACACGCGCTGGTTACCGGCATGCAACTGGCCGTTTTCAAACCGCGCCGTTTCAGCATCCTTGAACGCAGGATAAGTCTGGCGCGCAATCACCAGCAGTTTGGCCGTCAACGCTTCACACGCCTGCTGCACCGCGCTGCCCACCGACGAGACGGTAAACGAGCCACCCTGCAGCGGCGCCGTGGGCAGTGAGGAATCCCCCAGCAGGAACGTCACGTCGCCCACAGGCACGCCACTGGCCTGGGCGGCGATCTGCGCCATGACCGTGTAAGTGCCGGTACCGATATCGGTGGTGGCGCTGCTGACCGTGAGTTTGCCCAGGTGGTCGATGCGCGCCTTGGCGCTGGCCTTCATTTGCATGGCTTCCCACACCCCACCGGCCATGCCCCAACCGATCAGTTGGCGACCATCACGCATGCTCCGTGGCTCCGGGTTGCGCTGGCTCCAGCCGAAACGTTCGGCACCTTCGCTGTAGCATTCACGCAAGGCCTTGCTGGACCAGGGCTTGTCTTCATTCTGGTTGCGCTCGGCATAGTTGATCAGCCGCAACTGCACCGGGTCGATGCCCAGGGCGCAGGCCAGTTCGTCCATGGCGCACTCCAGGCCGATTACCCCCAGCGCCGCGCCGGGTGCACGCATGTCCAACGGCGTGAATACATCCAGCGGCACCAGTTTGTAGGTCAACAGCACGTTGTCGCAGTGATAGAGCATGCCGCTCCATTCCACCACGTGCTCGCTGAAGTCCTCAAAACGCGAGGTCTGGCCGATAGCAGTGTGGCCCAGGGCGAGCAAGCGGCCATCGGCGGCAGCACCCAATTGCAGGCGCTGCAAGGTGCGCGGGCGATAGCCGAAGGTGAACATCTGCTGGCGCGTGAGGGTGACGCGCACCGAGCGTTTCAGCGCCAGGGATGCCATCACCGCCAGCGGCAATTGGTACTGCGGGCGCAACCCGGATCCAAAGGCACCGCCAACGAACGCGGCAAAGATCCGCACCTGGCTTTTATCCAGGCCGAACACTTTCTGCACATAGGCCTGGCAGTTCTGTGGGCCCTGAGTCTTGTCGTGGATATGCAGGGTGCCGTCCGGCTGATACAGCACGGTACTGGCGTGGGGCTCCATCGGGTTGTGGTGTTCGATGGGCGTGCTGTAGTGCAGATCCAGGCGGGTGGCGGCGCCGGTCCATTCGGCCTGGAAATTGCCACGCGGCTTGGGCGGTGTTTGCGGCGATGGGTGCGACTGTTCCTGTAGGGCCAGCAGATCGGTCTCGCAGGGTTCGGCGGCGTATTCGATCTGCACCAGGGAGCCGGCGTGGCGCGCCAGTTCCAGGTTGTCGGCAATCACCAACGCCAACGGCTGGCCGCTGTAGAGCACGCGGTCGTTGTACAGCGGGCGAAACGGCGAGCCATCGGCGGCATCGGCGTCGGCATAGCTGTCATCGTAGCTCGCGAGTTTGGGGCGGTTGAGGTGATCGAGCACCATCACCACACCCGGCAGCGCCAGAGCTTTGGAAGCGTCGATGCGGATGACGCGGCCTTTGGCGATGTTGCTGGAAACCACGCTGCCATGCAGCAGGCCGTCCTCGGGAAACTCCCCGGCATAGCGCGCTTGCCCGGTCACCTTGAGCAGACCGTCCACCCGGTCCAACGGTTTGCCGATTGCACTCATGACGTGGCTCCTGCAACAGCGGCATCGCTCAAGGCGCGAATGATCGCGCGGCGTGCCAGTTTGATCTTGAAGCCGTTGTGCTCCAAAGGCTCGGCGTCCAACAACAGGGCTTCGGCGGCAGCACTGAAGGTTTCGCGGCTCACAGGCTGGCCGACCAACGCAGCTTCAACGGCGCGGTCGCGCCAGGGTTTGTGGGCGACACCGCCCAGGGCCAGGCGGGCGTCTATGATCACGTCGCCTTGCAACTCAAGGGCCGCCGCGACGGACACCAGCGCGAAGGCATAGGAAGCCCGGTCACGGATTTTCAGGTAGTGGCTATGGGTTGCAAGGTGATCGGCGGGCAACTCGATGGCGGTGATCAACTCGTCGTCTGCCAGTTGGTTATCCCGCTGGGGCGCATCACCGGGCAATCGGTGGAAGTCGGCAAACTCGATGACCCGCGCCCCGCCCCGGCCCTGCACATGCACCTGGGCATCCAGCGCGGCCAGGGCCACGCACATGTCCGAAGGATGGGTGGCCACGCATTGGTCGCTGGCGCCGAGAATCGCGTGGATGCGGTTCAAACCGACCCGGGCCGGGCAACCGCTACCGGGCTCGCGCTTGTTGCAGGGCACGGCAGCGTCATAGAAGTAGTAGCAACGGGTGCGCTGTAAAAGGTTGCCGCCGGTGCTGGCCATGTTGCGCAACTGCGGCGAGGCCCCCGCAAGGATGGCCTGGGACAGCAACGGGTAGCGCTCCTCGATCAGCGGGTGCCAGGCCAGGTCAGCGTTGCTCACCAGGGCACCGATCATCAGGCCACCCCCGGCGGTTTCTTCCACGTCGCGCAGGGGCAGCCCGGTGATATCGATCAGGTGCTCGGGACGGCTGATGTTTTCTTTCATCAGGTCCAGCAGGTTGGTGCCGCCGGCGATAAAGCGCGACGCCGGGCTGACCAGGTTCACCGCCTCCTGCACGTCAAGCGGCTTGCTGTAATGGAAGGGATTCATTGCTCACCACCCTGCGTACGGCACGCTGGCAAGGCTTCTTCGATGGCATCGCGAATGTTGTTATAGGCGCCACAGCGGCACAGGTTGCCGCTCATCAGCTCCTGAATTTGCGCGGTGTCGTGGGCTCGGCCTTCACGGGCCAGGCCCACTGCCGAACAAATCTGCCCCGGCGTGCAATAGCCGCACTGGAAAGCATCGTGCTTGATGAACGCCTGTTGCATCGGGTGCAAAGTTTCGCCCGAGGCCAGGCCTTCAATGGTGGTCAACTCGGCACCGTCGCACATCACCGCCAGGGTCAGGCAGGCGTTCACCCGTTTTCCGTTGAGCAACACGGTGCATGCACCGCACTGGCCGTGGTCGCAGCCCTTCTTGGTACCGACCAGGTCCAGTTGCTCGCGCAGCAGGTCCAGCAGGGTGGTCCAGGGCAGCACATCCATTTGGATGTCTGTGCGATTCACCATCAAGCGAATCGGGTGGCTGGCGAACGGTTTGGCCGCAGCAAGGTTGGGGGTCGCGCTCATAAACACCTCACGGATTGGTGTGCAATCGCGGCGTTCTAGAAAGTCGCCGTCTTAACGGTACGACTTCCCGGGGTTATGAGCGTTCAAGGCAATTGATGGGTGGCGATCAGCGAATGCTGAGGGTAGTGACCAACTGCTTGCGCGGCGGGTTGATCGAGCTGTTGCTGTATTGGAACGCGCCGCCGGCTTCGATATCCAGCTGGAACGTATAGATGTAGCCCATCAACGTGCCGGCGCCGCTGCATGCCTGGCTGACTGAGCCCACTTGGCAGATGGCCATTCTGGTGCCGGACACCGGGGCTCCATCAAAAAACGCGTGGGAGCTGTTGCCCAGGCCGACTTCCATCACGTACACCAGCGTTTGCCCACGGTGCGTGCACATCTGGGTGCTGTCCGCCCGCTCGGGAATGGTTTCGGTGCATTTGGCCGACTGCACCTTGAACACCCGCACCTCGCTCAACGCCGGTGCAGGCGCGCCCCACGCCGGTGCTGCGCCGAGCCACAGGCCGATACAACCGAACAGAGCTAGACTCCAGCCGCTGGCTTTTTTCATGCTGTCGATGACCCTGTAATAAACGTCGGCGCAGTATGCCTCAAGGCCATGATCAAGCCTATGCGCCACTGGCCCTCGGCTGCTGGTATGATGCGCCGCTTTTTCCGATCCTCTCTGGAACCACAGGCGCTTGGCGCAGTTTGTGCTTTGACTTAGAGGTCAACAAATAACGACGCAAAATAGCGTCACAGGGAGCAGGCATGCTGGAAAAGCTGTTTCAACTCAAGGCACACAACACGAATGTGCGTACCGAGATTCTCGCGGGCGTCACCACCTTTTTGGCCATGGCCTACATCCTGTTCGTCAACCCGAGCATCCTCGGCGAGACCGGCATGGACAAGGGCGCGGTCTTTGTCGCGACCTGCCTGGCGGCGGCCATTGGTTCCACCGTGATGGGCCTGATCGCCAACTACCCGATCGCCCTGGCACCGGGCATGGGCCTCAACGCGTTCTTCACCTACACCGTGGTCCTGCACATGGGCCATACCTGGCAAGTGGCGCTGGGCGCGGTGTTCATCTCGGCGGTGCTGTTCTTCCTGCTGTCGATCTTCCGCATCCGCGAATGGATCATCAACAGCATCCCGCTGCCACTGCGCTCGGCCATTGCGGCGGGCATCGGCCTGTTCCTGGCATTGATTGCGCTGCATAACGCCGGCATCGTGGTCAGCAACCCGGCCACCATGGTGGGCTTGGGCGACCTGAAACAACCGGCACCGATCCTCGCCACCCTGGGCTTCGCGCTGATCGTTGCGCTGGAAGCCCTGAAAGTGCGTGGCGCGGTATTGATCGGTATTTTGGTGGTCACCATCGCCTCCATCGTGCTGGGCTTCACCCCGTTCGGCGGCGTGATGTCGATGCCACCTTCGCTGGCCCCGACCTTCCTGCAACTGGACATCAAGGGCGCGCTGGACATCGGTCTGGTGAGCGTGATCTTCGCGTTCCTGTTCGTCGACCTGTTCGACAACTCCGGCACCCTGATCGGCGTCGCCAAGCGCGCAGGCCTGATGGGCAAGGACGGCCATATGCCGAAAATGGGTCGTGCGCTGATCGCGGACAGTACCGCAGCCATGGCCGGTTCCCTGCTGGGCACCTCGACCACCACCAGCTACATCGAATCGGCTGCAGGCGTGAGCGCTGGTGGCCGTACCGGTTTGACAGCGGTTGTGGTTGCGATCCTGTTCCTGCTGGCGCTGTTCTTCTCGCCACTGGCGGCCAGCGTACCGGCGTTCGCCACCGCGCCGGCGCTGCTGTTTGTTGCCGTATTGATGACGTCTGGCCTGGCCGAAATTGACTGGGACGACATCACCGTCGCCGCGCCGGTGGTGATCACCGCCCTGGCGATGCCATTCACTTATTCCATCGCCAACGGCATTGCCTTCGGTTTCATCGCCTGGACCGCCATCAAGCTGCTTTCGGGCCGCTACCGTGAGCTGAACCCGGCGCTGGTGATTCTGTCGATTCTGTTTGTGATCAAGCTGGGCTGGTTCAACGCATGACTTTTGACGCCGCAAGCTACACCGCTCAACTGCAAGACAAGGTCACGCGCTTGCGTGACCTGCTGGCGCCGTTCGACGCGCCAGAGCCTCAGGTTTTCGACTCGCCCTTGCAGAACTTCCGCCTGCGGGCGGAGTTTCGCCTGTGGCGCGAAGAGGGTCAGCGCCACTACGCGATGTTCTCCCAGGACGACAAGCGCACGCCGATCCTCATCGACGCGTTCCCGATTGCCAGCCTGCGCATCAACCAGTTGATGCCGCAGCTCAAGGCCGCCTGGCAAGCCAGCGCAGCCCTGAGCCACAAGCTGTTCCAGGTGGAGTTCCTCACTACCCTGGCCGGCGACGCGATGATCACCCTGTGCTATCACCGCCCGCTGGACGAGCATTGGCATACGGCGGCCAACAAGCTGGCGGCTGACTTGAATGTGAGCATCATCGGCCGCTCCAAGGGCAAGCGTGATGTGATCGGCCTTGATTACGTGGTTGAGAAACTCGACGTCGGCGGTCGCACCTTCAGCTATCGCCAGCCCGAAGGCGCGTTCACCCAGCCCAACGGCACGGTGAACCAAAAGATGCTCAACTGGGCGTACGAAGCCCTCGGCGATCGCAGTGATGACTTGCTGGAGTTGTATTGCGGCAACGGCAACTTCACCCTGCCGCTGGCCACTCGCGTACGCAAAGTGCTGGCTACCGAGATCAGCAAGACCTCGGTAGGTGCAGCCTTGAGCAACCTCGATGAAAACGCTGTAGATAACGTCACCCTGGTGCGTTTGTCGGCTGAAGAACTGACCGAAGCCTTGAACGAAGTGCGCCCGTTCCGACGCCTTCACGGCATCGACCTCAAGAGCTACGAGTTCGCCAGCGTGTTCGTCGACCCGCCGCGTGCCGGCATGGACCCGGACACCTGCGAATTGACCCGACGCTTCGAGAACATCCTGTACATCTCCTGCAACCCGGAGACGCTGGCGGCGAACATTGCGCAACTGCATGACACACACCGTATTACCCAGTGTGCGTTGTTTGACCAGTTTCCGTGGACGCATCATATGGAGTCCGGGGTGTTGTTGACCCGGCGGTAACACGTCAGGACACCGAACATCTCCCAGTGTGGGAGCCGGTCAGCTGCCACATTGGCTCTTCATGTATCAGCAGAATCAGTGTCTTCCAGAACCTCCTTGCGCGGCCGCCCGCCCTTCTTGCCATTGGCTCGGGCGGCGGCGGATTTGGCGGCGCTGCTCTTGCGACCGTTGTGGGAGGCTACCAGGCTCGTAGCCAGGGCCATTAACGGCTGGCTGGTGGCGATAAGGGCCGTGATGGAAACATCCAGGTCTTGGGCCTCACAACAAAGCGCCTTACCGCCAAAGCCGACCTCCAACTGCTGGAAATCCTGCACGCTGAACCCTTCGAACTCCGGCAAGCCCGCCACTGGCAACATGACGCGGCTGCCGTCGCTGAAGCCAATGGAGAGGCATTCATTTTCATAACGCACGTTGCTGGCGTGAGCGTACACATGCCTTGACTCGCGTCCTCGGTCTATTGCCGTGTCGATACCGGCCTCGGTTATCGGTACATAGGGTAAAACCTTGGCCTTTACGATTTTCTTCATAAATCAATCTCCACAAAACCCGGCGCCCTGACCAGATTCAGAATTGTTTTCTGCCCCACATCCCACAACGCCACATGCCCATCCAGAAAGCTGAAACGAAAGCGCGCATCCCATTCCTTGCCGGCAACATGCACATGGGGCGGGCAATGCTCATCCCTGAAACACCGCAATCACATGTCCTTTGTAAATGCCTACTTTCATCGCAACCCATCCGTTAGGTTATTTGCCGCCAGGTAATACTTTTCATCGTGCAGCCCGACAATCGCTTCCTCCTCCTGGAGTTACCGCCTCAGGCTAGTCGCAGCCGCCAGTTCGGCGAACACTGGGTTGTAACCGCTCATGGAAAGAGTCTCCAACGCCCGGCAGGCTAGCCACCGCGTTACATGCGCCTTCAATTCACGTTCGATAATCGCCCGCTTCCCACCTCGACGATTGACCAAATTAACCATTCAGTACATTTTATCCCCACTGATAAAAACAACAGTGGAGATCCCTCATGCCCCCTATCGTGCTGGTGCTCAACGGCCCCAATCTCAACCTGCTCGGTACCCGCGAGCCTGCTACTTACGGTCACGAAACCCTGGCCGACCTCGCCGCCCTGTGTGGCCGCAGCGCCGAGCAACTGGGCCTGAAAGTCGAATTCCGCCAGACCAACCACGAAGGCGAGCTGCTGGACTGGATCCACGGCGCCCGTGCCCGTTGCGCCGGCATCGTGATCAACCCGGCGGCCTGGACCCACACCTCGGTGGCGATCCGCGATGCGCTGGTGGCCAGTGAAGTGCCGGTGATCGAAGTGCATTTGTCCAACGTGCATGCCCGGGAAGCGTTCCGTCATCACTCGTTTGTGTCGCCAATCGCCAAGGCGGTGCTCGCCGGTTTTGGCAGCCATGGCTATCACCTGGCCCTCGAACATTTCAGCAAGACCTTGGAGGGATGAACACGGTGTCCAAACGTCGAATTCTCGCCGGCCTGATAGGCGCCGGCATCCAGGCTTCCCGCACCCCGGCCCTGCATGAGCACGAAGGTGATGCCCAGGGCTTGCGTTACCTGTATCGGCTGATCGACCTCGATCAGTTGCAGGTGGACACCCGCGCCCTGCCGGACTTGTTGATGGCGGCCGAGCAGATGAACTTCACCGGTTTGAACATCACCTACCCGTGCAAGCAGGCGATCCTGCCGTTGCTGGACGACCTGTCACCCGAAGCACGGGGCATCGGCGCGGTGAACACCGTGGTGTTCCGCAACGGTGAACGCATCGGCCACAACACCGACTGCCTGGGTTTTGCCGAAGGCTTTCGCCGGGGTTTGAACGACGTGGCGCGCAGGCTCGTGGTGCAGATGGGCGCGGGTGGCGCCGGGGCGGCGGTGGCCCATGCCTTGCTGGGCGAAGGCGTGGAGCGCTTGAGTATTTTTGACATGGACGCCGAGCGCGCCCGCAGCCTGGCGGATAACCTCAACCAGCATTTTGGTGCCGGGCGGGCCCAGGCAGGCAATGACCTGGAAAGCGCCATGGCCGAGGCCGACGGCCTGGTAAACACCACCCCCATGGGCATGGCCAAGTTGCCGGGCATGCCGGTGCCGCTGGACACCTTGCGCGCCGACCTGTGGGTGGCAGAGATTGTGTATTTCCCGCTGGAAACCGAACTGCTGCGCAACGCCCGCGCCTTGGGTTGCCGTACCCTGGATGGCGGCAACATGGCAGTGTTTCAGGCGGTGAAGGCGTTTGAGTTGTTCAGTGGGGAAGTGGCGGATGCCGACCGGATGCTTGCACACTTCCAGCGCATGAGCACCCAACCGTAGAAACCGGATCAAAATGTGGGAGCTGGCTTGCCTGCGATGCAAGCACCTCGGTACTTCAGACAAACCGAGTTGATCCTATCGCGGGCAAGCCCTGCTCCCACACAAGCCCGGCTCCCACATTTGTTCGGTGTTAAATTCAGGCCTGCAAGTAGCGCAACACCGACTCGCAGATCATCGCCCGATGCCGCTGCTTGACCGCCTCGTCCGACAACTCGATCTGAAAGATCTCGCTGAAGGTGTGGCGGTTGGACACCCGGTAGAAGCTGAACGAGTTGATCAGCAAGTGCACGTCCAACGGCTCCAGCCCTTCACGGAACACGCCCAGCTCGGCACCGCGGCGCAACGTGGTGCCGAGGGCTTCGAGGATGTTGCTGTTCATTGCCTTGATCGACGTCGACTGCTTCACGTACTCGGCGTTGTGGATGTTCTCGATGCTGACAATCCGCACAAAATCCACGTTCTGATCGTGGTGATCAAAGGTGAACTCCACCAACCGACGGATCGCTTCCCGGGGCTCCAGGGCCGTCAGGTTCATCCGGGTCTCGGTGTTGCGAATGTCGCCGTAGAGCTTTTCCAGCACCTCGACGTAGAGCTGCTCCTTGCTGCCGAAGTAGTAATAGATCATGCGCTTGGAGGTCTGGATACGCTCCGCGATCGCGTCTACCCGGGCGCCGGAAAGGCCCTGGGTCACAAACTCGACGATGGCTTCCTGGAGGATGTTTTCGCGGGTCTTTTCCGGGTTGTTCTTGCGGCTCTTGCGCGGCGCGGTGGCCACGGCAGGGAGCTCGGAGATCAGGGTCATGGTGCGCTCACGGCCTTAGGTGCAGGCGCTGATTATGGGCCGCGCCGCACGCCGAAGGAAGCGCCAGCACCTTACAACCTGGCCTGGCGCACCGCACCGCTGCGGGACTTGGCCATGGCCGCCAGGCGCACCGCCACGTTGGCCGCGCCATACCCGGCATAACCGTTCTTGCGCTGGATGATCTCGAAGAAAAACCGGCCTTCGAACGGTTCGGTGTACACGTGAAACAGCTCACCGCCTTGGGCATCGCGGTCGTACAGCACGTTGTAATACGCGAGCTGGCTGAGGAACTCGTCATCGAAATCAAACCGCGCCGCGAGGTCGTCGTAGTAGTTCAGCGGGATATCCAGCAGCGGAACCCCGGCGTCCTTGGCCCGGCTGACCTCGGCGAAAATGTCCGCGCAGTCGAAGGCAATGTGGTGCACGCCCGAGCCGCGATAGCTCGACAGTGCGTGGGAAATCGCGGTATTGCGGTTCTCGGAAATATTCAGCGGCAGGCGAATCGAGCTGCAACGGCTGCGCAGTGCGCGGCTTTTGACCAGGCCGTAGGGGTCGGGCAACACCACTTCGTCATCGGCTTCGAAGTCCAGCAGGCTTTTATAGAACAGCACCCAGCTGTCGAGGCTGTCGGCGGGCAAGGCCATGGCCATATGGTCGATGCGCAACAGCCCGCCGCTGGCAGCGTTAGCCGGTTGCAGGTTGAAATCGGTGTCGTAAAGGCCGCCTTCGTTCTGGTCCACCAGGTAAATCAGGCTGCCATCCGGTGCGCGTACCGCCGCCAGCTCCAGCTCGTTGGGCCCGACCAGGCCGCGATACGGCTGGCCCTTGTAGGCCACCGCCCGCTCCAGGGCCTTGGCGCTGTCCTTTACCCGGATCGCCGTGGCGCACAACGACGGGCCGTGGGCCTCGAAGAAGTTATGGGCGAAGGAATAGGGTTCGCAATTGAGGATCAGGTTGATATCGCCCTGGCGCAGCAGGCTGACGCTCTTGGAGCGATGCTGCCCGGCCTTGACGAAGCCCAGGCGCTCCAGCCAGGAAGTGAGCTTGGCGCCGAGGTTTTCATCCACGGCAAATTCGAGAAATTCGATGCCGTCGTATTCGCTGGCGGCCGGGGTTTCAAACAGAATCTCGGGGACCGGCGTGGCTTCTTCGGCGAGCCGCTGGCGGGTCTTCTCTTCGAGGTACAGCAGCGAGCGCAGGCCGTCGGCGGCGTTCGCCCGGGTCGGTGCGGCGCGGAAGCCGTCGTTGAAGATTTCCAACGACAACGGCCCGGTGTAGCCGCTCTTGATGATCGGGGCGAGGAAGCCCGCCAGGTCGAATTCGCCCTGGCCTGGGAAGCAGCGGAAATGCCGACTCCATTCCAGCACGTCCATGGCCAGGACGGGCGCGTCAGCCATTTGCACAAAAAAGATTTTGTCGCCGGGTATCTCGGCTATCGCGCTTGGGTCGCCTTTGAGGGACAGCGTGTGGAAGCTGTCGAGCAACACGCCAAGGCTCGGATGATCGATCTTGCGCACCAGGTTCCACACCTGTTGCCAGGTGTTGACGTGTCGGCCCCACGCCAGCGCTTCGTAGCCAATGCGCAGGCCACGGCGGCCGGCGTGCTCGGCCAGCAGGCTCAGGTCATCCAGCAAAATGCTTTCATCACCGACGGAATCGGCTGACGCATTGCTGCACACCAGCACCAGGTCGGTGCCCAGTTCCTGCATCAAATCGAACTTGCGCTCGGCCCGCTCCAGGTTGCGCGCCAGGCGGTCGCGGCGGCAACCTTCAAAATCCCGGAACGGCTGGAACAGGGTGATAGCAATGCCGAGGTCGGCGCACATCTGCCTGACTTCACGCGGGCTGCCGTCGTAATACAGCAGGTCGTTTTCGAAGATTTCCACGCCATCAAACCCGGCAGCCGCGATGGCTTCGAGTTTTTCCGGCAGGGTTCCGCTCAAGGAAACGGTGGCGATGGAGCGTTGCATGGGGCGACTCCCGACATATGAGGCAGGTCTTATTTACGGCAAATTATTGGCCGCTAAACTGTTCACAGCAATTGAAATGTACGAACCAGTTAGTTTTATGGGCGATTATCGAACAGAATGCCAATTCGCGAATTGACGATTTTTTAGCCACTGCGCACCATCGACAGCACATTGAGTGCCGCTCCGGTTGAGTGGCCTTGGTTAACAAGACCCTGAACACACCATAAAAATTTCAAAAAAACGGGTACTTCCTCATGCCTTCGCAAACTCCCGCCGTGGCCGTGCGTCACAGCAATCCCAATAGCGGCATCGGCGACAAAATCCGTGGCGCCATGGCCGTCGGTAAAACCCGCTGGGGCATGTTGGCCCTGGTGTTTTTCGCCACCACCCTGAACTACATCGACCGCGCCGCACTCGGCGTGATGCAACCGATCCTGGCCAAGGAAATGAGCTGGACGGCGATGGACTACGCCAATATCAACTTCTGGTTCCAGGTGGGTTACGCCATCGGCTTTGTGCTGCAAGGCCGCTTGATCGACCGGGTCGGCGTCAAGCGCGTGTTTTTTTGCGCGGTGCTGCTGTGGAGCATCGCCACCGGCGCCCACGGCCTGGCCACCTCGGCGGTGGGCTTTATGGTGTGCCGGTTCATTCTCGGGTTGACCGAAGCCGCCAACTACCCGGCCTGCGTCAAGACCACTCGCCTGTGGTTCCCCGCCGGCGAGCGTGCAGTGGCCACCGGGATCTTCAACGCCGGCACCAACGTCGGCGCGATGATGACGCCAATGCTGCTGCCGCTGATCCTCCATGTGTGGGGCTGGCAGGCGGCGTTCCTGTGCATGTCGGCACTGGGCGGGATCTGGCTGGTGTTCTGGGGTTTGAAGTACTACAACCCGGAAGACCATCCGAGCGTGAAGCAATCGGAACTGGACTACGTGCAGCAGGAAGTCGAACCGGAACAACCCCGCGTGCCGTTCAGCCGCATCCTGCGCATGCGCGGCACCTGGGCCTTCGCCCTCGCCTACTCGATGACCGCGCCAGTGTTCTGGTTCTACCTGTACTGGCTGCCGCCGTTCCTGAACCAGCAATACAACCTGGGCATCAACGTGACCCAGATGGGCATCCCGCTGATCATCATTTACCTGACCGCGGACTTCGGCAGCATAGGCGGCGGGATTCTGTCTTCGTTCCTGATCGGCCGTGGGATGAATGCGATCAAGGCGCGGTTGTTGTCGATGCTGCTGTTCGCCTGCTGCATCGTCGGGGTGATCATGGCGGCCGGTTCCAGCCAGCTATGGGTCGCGGTGTTTGCCATCTCCCTGGCTATCGGCGCGCATCAGGCCTGGACCGCCAACATCTGGAGCCTGGTGATGGACTACACGCCCAAGCACATGATGAGTACGGTGTTTGGTTTTGGCGGCATGTGCGCGGCCATCGGCGGGATGTTCATGACCCAGATCGTCGGCCATATCCTGACCGTGACCAACAACAACTACACCGTGCTGTTCACCTTGATTCCGGCGATGTATTTCATCGCACTGATCTGGATGTACTTCATGGCGCCGCGCAAGATTCCGACCGTCGAGGCCTGAGTTTCCTACCTGCGCCGCTGCTGCCAGGCAGCGGCCAACCCGCTCAGGCAGATCACCCCGATCCCGACCACCGTGGTCAGGTCCGGGGTGTGGTTGAACACCAGCCAGCCCAACAACCCCGCAAACACGATCTGGCAATAGCCGAACGGTGCCAGCAAGGCCGGCGCCGCGAAGCGGAAGGCCTGGGTCAGCATCAAGTGCGCGGTCATCCCGCAGGTGCCCAGCGCCAGCATCAACACACCGTGCCACAAGCTCGGTACTTGCCAGAAGAACGGCACCAGCGCACTCATCACCAGGGTGTTGCACAGCCCGGCGAAGAAATTGCTGGTAGTCGGTGTGTCGTACTTGCTGAGGATGCGCGTAAGCAGTTGGTAGAAGCAGAAGAACAGCGCAGAGGTCAGCGGCAGCAATATCGCCGGGGTGAACAGCTCACCGCCCGGATGCACAATGATCAGCACCCCGATAAACCCGCAAATCACCGCCAGCCATTGGCCACGTGTCACGTGCTCGCCCAACAGCGGCACCGACAGTGCGGTAACCAGGATCGGCGCAAGAAAGTTGACTGCCGTGGCCTCGGCCAACGGGATAAAGTGCAGCGCCGCGGTGAAGAACAAGCTGGTGCCCAGCAGGCACAACGCCCGCGCCACTTGCAACAACGGCCGCTTGCTGCGCAGCACCCGCAAGCCTGATTGCGGCAGGAATATCCCGGCCATCAACAGCGTGTGCACCAGGTACCGGGCCCACACCACCATCACAATCGGGTAAAACCCGGCCAGGTATTTGGACAGCGCGTCGTGGCTGGAAAACAGAAAGGTGGCCACCACAATCAGCAAAATGCCTTTGAGTGGGTGGTTGACGCCGGAAAGTGGGGTGCTGAGGGTCATTGCATTCTCTTGAGTGGCAGGCTGAAATGACCGCCGCATACCGCGGCATAATCTAGAACGGGTGACGCGCCTCGCTCAAGAGCATAACCAAACACTGTTCGAACAGCGCACTAAATTGCGTTTTTCCAGTCCAACGCTCCGCGTCCATCCGCCCATTGCGCGTTTTTTAACCAAGGCCTTCGCACCATGAAAAAAACCCTGTTTATTCTTTCGACCCTTGCGCTGCTCAGTGCCTGCGACAAGCAAGCCGAAACCGCCAAAGCGCCGGCCCCGCCGTCTGTTCAAGCGACCCTGGTACCAGAAGTTCTGCCCACCGATAAATGGGTGGGCAAGTGGATCGGCGTCGAAGGCCTGAACCTGACCATCGCTAAGGACGACAGCATCGGCCGTGGCCACTATGTACTGACCATGAAATACGGCCTGGACGCTGATGACTCCGGCACCTTCAAGGGCGAAGCGTCCGAAGACGGCATTACCTTTGAACGCCCGGACGGCCCACAGATCCTCAGCGCCGGCGACGGCGAAGCCACTGGCCTGAAATGGCTGGCCGACAAAAAGGATTGCCTGGTGGTCGATACCGGCGAAGGTTATTGCCGCGACTGACACAAACTGGACACCCTTCACACCTGTGGCGAGCGGGCTTGCCCCACGTTGGGCTGCGCAGCAGCCCCATAACAGGCAAAAGTGTTCTTTCTGGAAGGTTTCGGTGTTCTTATTGGGATGGCTACGCAGCCCAACGCGGGGCAAGCCCCCTCGCCACCGACAGCCGGACTGGCGCCAACCCTACACACCAACAACACTGAGCTGCAGGTTCATCAAGAGGATTGCCACATGCTATGGAAAAAAGGCCGACGCAGCGACAACGTGGTGGACGCCCGCGATGACAGTGGCGGCGGTGGCGGTGGCATGCGCTTTGGTGGCGGCAAGGGCTTGAGCCTGACGGCGATCGTACTGATCGTCGGCATCGGCTGGCTGACCGGCCAGGACCCGATGCAGATCCTCGGGCAACTCAGTGGCCAGCTCACCGAGCAAGCGCCCTCCGTCAGCCCGCAAACCCGCCAGGCACCGCCCGCCAACGATGAACAGGCCGACTTCGTGCGCGCGGTGCTCGGTGACACCGAAGACACCTGGGCCCAGGTGTTCCAGGAAAACGGCCTGACCTACAAGAACCCCAAATTGATTCTGTTCCGTGGCCGGGTGAACTCCGCCTGCGGTGGTGCCACGTCCGCCAGCGGGCCGTTCTATTGCCCGGCAGACCAGCAGGTTTACCTGGACCTGGATTTCTTCCGGGAAATGTCCCAGCGCTTCAAGGCCGCCGGCGATTTCGCCCAGGCCTACGTAATCGCACATGAAGTCGGGCACCACGTTCAGACGTTGCTGGGCATCTCAGCGAAGATTCAGGCAGCCCGCCAGCAAGGCCGGCAGATGCAAGGCGACGGCGGCCTGCTGGTACGCCAGGAACTGCAAGCCGACTGCTTTGCCGGCGTATGGGCCAACCGTGCGCAAAAGCGCCTGAACTGGCTGGAGCCCGGCGACATTGAAGAAGCACTGAATGCGGCCAACGCCATTGGCGATGACCGCTTGCAGCAACAGGGCCAGGGCCGCGTGGTGCCTGACTCGTTTACCCACGGCACCTCGGCACAGCGGGTTCGCTGGTTCAAGACCGGCTTCGCCCAGGGCCAGATCACTCAATGCGATACCTTTACCGCCAAGAGCCTTTAAATGAATAAACGACTGGGTCTGCTGTTAGGTTTGTTGATCACCTGTTCCACCCCCGCCTGGGCCGCCGAGCATGGCGTCAAGGAAGTCAGCCCCGACCGTTTCCACCTGGACGCTGGCGACCTCAGCGTCGGCTTGAGCCAGGACTGGCGCCAGCCGCTGCCTCACGTCACCCGCGCACTGATCATCGTGCATGGCCGCTTGCGCAACGCGATGACCTACCTGGACAGCGGCGAAAAAGCCGCCCAGGCTGCGGGGCAAAACACCAACACCTTGGTGATTGCGCCACAATTCCTTAACCAGACCGACCTCAAGCGCAACCAGATCGACAGCCAGACCCTGCGCTGGAACAGCAATGACTGGATGGCCGGCGAGCCGTCCACCGGCCCGGGTCAGATCAGCTCCTACGGCGCGCTGGACCAGATCATCAAGCACCTGGGCAACCGCAAGCTGTTCCCCAACCTGAAGGAAATCGTGGTGGCCGGCCATTCCGGCGGCGGCCAGGTGGTGCAACGTTTTGCCCTGACCGGGCATGATCACCCACTGCTGCAAACCGAGGGCATCAGCTTGCGCTATGTGGTGGCCAACCCGTCGTCCTACGCCTACTTCAGCCCACAGCGGCCGGTGAAGTTCGATGTGGCCAGTTGCCCGGGCTTCAACGACTGGAAATACGGCATGCAAAACCTGCCGGCCTACGCCAAGGGGCAAAGTGCCGAGCAGCTTGAGCAGGCGTATGTGTCGCGCAACGTCACTTACCTGCTGGGCCAGCAGGACACCGACCCGAATCACCCGGCGCTGGACAAAAGCTGTGGGGCTGAAACCCAGGGCGCGTATCGCTTGATTCGCGGGCACAACTATTTTGACTACCTCAAGCAGCGGCACCCGCAGTTGGGCCACAAACTGGTTGAAGTACCGGGGGTTGGGCACAACGGGGACGGGATGTTTACTTCGCCTGAAGGGCAGAAGGTGTTGTTCCAATAACCACTGAAGAAACCGGATCAAAAATGTGGGAGCCGGCTTGTGTGGGAGCTGGCTTGCCTGCGATAGCATCACCTCGGCCTAGCTGAAAGACCGAGGTGCCTGCATCGCGGGCAAGCCCGGCTCCCACACAAACCAGCTGCCACAGTTGATCTTCATTGCTGGTGCTAAATCATCCGGCGCAATACCGCGCAATCTTCAGCATGCCAATCCGCCAGCTCCGGCCACGGGTTATCCGGCAAGTTAACCAACACCGTCTTGGTCCCCGCCGCCCGCCCGCAATCCAGGTCAAACCGGTAATCACCGACCATCACCATCTCTTGCGGCGCCACGTCCCACGCCTCAGCCAGCTTCAGCAGCCCACCCGGATCAGGCTTTGGCGGCGCATCATCGCGCCCTAACACGTCCTCAACCGCAAAGCAGTCCGCCAGGCCGATCGCCTGCAACGTCACATGGGCCAGCTCCCGGGCATTGCGCGTCAGGATGCCCAGGCGATAACCCCGCCCGGCCAATTCCCGCACCAACTCCACCGCACCAACAGCCGCCACCGAACCCAGCGCCAACTCACGCTCATGCTCCAGCAACCACGCATGCTTGGCCGACGCTTCATCAGCCGGCAACGCCGCCAGGTGCGTAAGAATGTCGTCAGTCGCCGGAATCTCCAGTGCTACACGAATTGCCGCAAAGTCATGCACGGCCACGGTCAAGGTGCCATCCATGTCGAACACCCAATGCTTCACATCTCCCAGGCTCATGCCCAGTCCTTGCGATGGCGAATCAGGCCTTCCTGCGTGACCGACGCCACCAGTTGCCCGGCGCGGTTGTACACGCTGCCCCGGGAGAACCCACGGGAATTGCCGGCCCACGGGCTGTCCATGGCGTAGAGCAACCAGTCATCGGCGCGCAGGTCGGCGTGGAACCACAGCGCGTGGTCGAGGCTGGCGACTTGCATGTCTTTCTGCCACACCGTCTTGCCATGAGGCAGCAAAGAGGTGGTCAGCAGGCCAAAGTCCGAGGCGTAGGCCAGCAGGTATTTGTGCAGCGCCGGCGAGTCGGCCAAGGCGCCATCCGCACGAAACCACACGTACTTGACCGGGTCGGACGGCTGCGGGTTGTACGGGTCTTTCTCGGTTACAGGCCGCACTTCGATTGGCTTGGGGCACAGCAGCTTTTCGCGCATGTGCTCAGGAATCAGGTGCGCGCGCTGTTGGGTCAGCTCCAGCTCCGACGGCAGGTTTTCCGGGCCGACCACCACGGGCATGGTGGTCTGGTGCTCGAAGCCTTCTTCGTCGTACTGGAACGAAGCACTGCAGGTGAATATCGGGTTGCCCTTTTGGATCGCCGTCACGCGGCGCGTGCTGAAGCTGCCGCCGTCGCGCACCCGGTCCACCGAATACACCACCGGCAATGCCGCATCGCCAGGGCGCAGGAAGTAACCGTGCAGCGAATGCACATGCCGCGTTTCTTCAACGGTCTGGCTCGCCGCCGACAGCGACTGGCCCAGTACCTGGCCGCCGAACAGCTGGCGAAAGCCCAGGTCCTGGCTGCGG
This sequence comes from Pseudomonas sp. A125, assembly GCF_055409485.1. Lineage (NCBI taxonomy): Bacteria > Pseudomonadati > Pseudomonadota > Gammaproteobacteria > Pseudomonadales > Pseudomonadaceae > Pseudomonas > Pseudomonas sp. A125. The sequence continues at coordinate 170,511 of NZ_JBUZVP010000016.1, read as the reverse complement.
CCGCGAAACAGGTTTTCTTCGATCGGCTCCAGGGTCAGCAGGTCCACCAGATCTTCCAACACTTGGCTCATAGAGCATCTCCTACAACAATCTATTGGGCATTCCGGGCTGCTTATCCGTGCAGCGTGTCCAACCATTGGGCGCGGGTGATGCGATACAACACATGATGCCGCACCGGGTCATCGGCTGCGACCTTGGGGTGTTCAAAATCTGCCTGGGGATCGTAATGCATACCGATGGCCTGCATGACTTTTTGTGATGGCAGATTGGCCTCAGTGGTAAACGCGACAATCTCATCCAGCTTCAGCCGGTCAAAACCGCAGCGCAGGGCGGTCCAGGCGGCTTCGCTGGCATACCCCAAACCCCAATGTTCCCTGGCCAGGCGCCAGCCAATTTCCACCGCTGGGGTGAACGCGGCGTCGAAGCTCACATTCAGCAACCCGGTAAGGCCGATGAATTCGCCGCTGTCCTTGCGCTGCAAGGCCCACAGGCCAAAACCATACTCGGCAAAATGGCCGCGAATGCGCCCGATCAGCGCGGCGCTTTCCAGGCGGCTCAGGGTGGCCGGGAAATAACGCATCACCTGTGGGTCGGCGCACATGCGCGCAAACTCCGGCAAGTCGGCATCACTCCACTGTCGCAGCACCAGGCGTGCGCTTTCCAATTCCAGTATCGGCTCCATTGGTCCCCCTCCCTTGCCATGTGCGTGAGTGTAACGCGCTGTTAAGATCCGTCGCTGGTTCCCGTCAGAAATCGCCATGCCCTTGCCACTGATCTACCACGACGACTACAGCCCCGAGTTCCCGGCGGACCACCGCTTCCCCATGGACAAATTCCGCCTGTTGCGTGACCACCTGGTGGAGAGCGGCCTGACCCGGGACAGCCAATTGCTGCGCCCGCAACTGTGCCCCGCCGAGATTCTGGCCCTGGCCCATGAACCTGGGTATATCGAACGCTACATGAGCGGCGAGTTGTCCCGTGAAGACCAACGGCGCCTTGGCCTGCCCTGGAGCGAAGCCCTGGCCCGGCGCACCGTACGCGCGGTGGGCGGCTCGCTGCTGGCTGCCGAACAGGCGCTGGAACACGGCCTGGCCTGCCACCTGGCCGGCGGCACCCATCACGCCCACTACGACTACCCGGCGGGTTTCTGCATCTTCAATGACCTGGCGGTGATCAGCCGCTACCTGCTGGCCAGCGGGCGGGTCAACCGAGTGCTGATCTTCGACTGCGATGTGCACCAGGGCGACGGCACCGCGCGCATCCTGCACGACACACCGGACGCAATCACCGTGTCCCTGCACTGCGAAAAGAACTTCCCCGCCCGCAAGGCCGAAAGCGACTGGGACATCCCGCTGCCGATGGGCATGGGCGACGCGGATTACCTCAAGGTGGTGGACGATGCCCTGAACTATCTGTTGCCGCTGTATCAGCCCGACCTGGTGCTGTACGACGCCGGCGTGGATGTGCACAAGGATGACGCCCTCGGCTACCTCAAGCTGACAGACGAAGGCGTGGCTGCCCGTGACGAAAGCGTGATGCGTCACTGCCTGGGCCGCGATATCCCGGTGGTCGGCGTGATCGGCGGTGGCTATAGCAAGGACCGCCCGGCCCTGGCCCGTCGCCACGGGATCCTGCACCACAGTGCGCAGCGCGTCTGGACGTCATCAGGCTGTCATTGAGTGATGCACGTTACCCACAATCGCTGTGGAACTGCCTGTGGATAACCTGAGTGAAAGCCCCTGCACGCCATAACCTGCGTGCCCTGCAAGCCGCTGTACGTTTTTTGATCAGGCAGCGTCGCCGTCCTCGGGTAGAATGCTCGGCCTACTTTGCCGAACCGCAGTTATCCCCATGCCCCAGACTCAAACCTCACCTCACGTCATCATCATCGGCGGCGGCCCCGCCGGGCTGATGGCCGCCGAAGTGTTGAGCCAGGCCGGGGTGCGAGTCGACCTGTACGACGGCATGCCGTCGGTGGGCCGCAAGTTCCTGCTGGCGGGCGTGGGCGGCATGAACATCACCCATTCCGAACCTTACCCGGCGTTTCTGTCGCGCTATGCCGAGCGGGCGCCGTTCATGGCGCCGTTGCTGCGTCAATTCGGTGCCGACGCGTTGTGCGAATGGATACACGGGCTGGGGATTGAAACCTTTGTCGGCAGCTCCGGCCGGGTATTTCCTACCGACATGAAAGCCGCCCCGCTGCTGCGCGCCTGGCTCAAGCGCCTGCGGGACCAGGGCGTAGTTATCCACACCCGCCATCGCTGGCTGGGCTGGCATGCCGACGGCAGCCTGCTTATCCACAGCCCCGAAGGCGACAAAAGCGTACGCGGTGATGCGGTGCTGCTGGCGTTGGGCGGCGGCAGTTGGTCACGGCTGGGCTCGGACGGGGCCTGGCTGAAGCTGCTGGAAGACCAAGGCGTGCCATATGCGGCGCTGCAACCGAGCAATTGTGGCTTCGAGGTGTCGGCCTGGAGCGAGTTGATGGTCAGCAAATTCGCCGGGGCACCGTTGAAAAACGTCGCCATCGGGTTGGCGGACGATAAACCCAGGTTGGGTGAATGCGTGATCACCGCCACGGGTATCGAAGGCAGCCTGATCTACGCGTTGTCGGCGCCGATTCGTGAGGCGATCAACCGGGATGGTTCGGCCACGGTGCATATCGACCTGCTGCCCAGCAAGCCGCTGGACAAGGTGATTGCGGCGCTGGGCAAGCCACGCGGTTCCCGCTCGATGAGCAAGCATTTGCACAGTCAGTTGGGATTGGATGGGGTAAAGGCGGCGCTGTTGCGGGAGTTGACGCCGGCCGAGCATTTCAATGATCCGGCGCAGTTGGCGGTGGATATCCAGGCGCTGCCTTTGAGGCTGGTTAAAACCCGACCGATCGATGAAGCCATCAGTACAGCGGGCGGTGTGCCGTTTGAAGTGCTGGATGAACGGCTGATGATCAAGCAACTACCGGGCGTATTTTGCGCGGGCGAGATGCTGGATTGGGAAGCACCCACGGGCGGGTATTTGCTGACGGGGTGTTTTGCCAGCGGGCGGGTTGCTGGGCGTGGTGTATTGGAATGGTTGAACGCCAACTGATTACCTGTGGCGAGGGAGCTTGCTCCCGCTGGGCTGCGTAGCGGCCCCAAAAAAAGCGGGAGCGCTGCGCACTCCAGCGGGAGCAAGCTCCCTCGCCACAGTGACCTTACTTCTTCTTACGCGGGCCGGTGTTAAACGCAGGCACCTTGCGTACCGGCTTGATCGAAGGCTCTGCCACCGACACCTCACCACTTTCCACCCACTTGCCCAGGTTGCGCTTGCCGCCACCGGAGGCCTTGGGTTTCTTCGGCTTTTTCGGCTTCTTCACCACCTGCCCCGTGGCATCGGTATCCGGCACGCGATGCTCCGGTTCAAAATCCTGCTCCATATTCCGGGTCAACGTCTGACGGGTCAGCATCTCAATGGCCGACAGCATGTTCACCTCATCGGCACACACCAGGGAAATCGCCTCACCGGTGTTGCCCGCACGCCCGGTACGGCCGATGCGGTGAATGTAATCCTCGGCCACGATCGGCAGGTCAAAGTTGACCACCAGCGGCAAGTCTTCGATGTCCAGGCCACGGGCTGCCACGTCAGTAGCCACCAGGATCTGCACGTCGCTGCTCTTGAAGCGATCCAGCGCGCGCTGGCGAGTCGCTTGTGGCTTGTCGCCGTGAATCCCGTCGGCATTGATGCCCAGGCCCTGGAGTTTTTCGACCAGCGCGTCCACGCCGTTTCGAGTCTTGGCGAACACCAGCACCTGCTTCCAGCGGCCCTTGCGCATCAGGTGCACAAACAGCTCCGCCTTGCGCTTCTTGTCCACCGGCACCACCCATTGCTTGACGGTGTTGGCGGCGACGTTGCGCGGGCTGACTTCGACGGTCAGCGGGTCAATCAGCATCTGCCCGGCCAACTGGCGGATCTCGTCGGAGAAGGTTGCGGAGAACAGCAGGGTCTGGCGCTTTTTCGGCAGCATGCGGTAGATGTTCGCCAGTTCTTCGGAGAAGCCCAGGTCGAGCATGCGGTCGGCTTCATCCAGCACCAGGGTTTGCAGCTGGTTGAGCTTCAGCGCGTTCTGGCGGAACAGGTCGATCAGGCGGCCAGGGGTGGCGACCAGCACATCAACGCCCTTGCGCAGCTTCATCATCTGCGGGTTGATGCTCACGCCGCCGTACACGGCGTAAGTGGTCAGCGGCAAGTTTTGCGCGTACTCGGCGACGCTGGCGTGAACCTGCTCGGCCAGCTCGCGGGTCGGGCACAGGATCAGCGCACGCACCGAGTTGGCGCTGACTTTCGGCCCTTCCATGGTCAGCAGTTGCAGCAGCGGCACGGCGAAACCGGCGGTCTTGCCGGTGCCGGTCTGGGCCGCAGCCATCAGGTCGCGACCGGCCAGTACCGCCGGAATGGCTTGCGCCTGCACCGGCGTCGGGGTCTGGTAGCCAAGCGTCTCAAGGGCGCGCAGCAAGGGTTCGATCAGGCCAAGTGTGGCGAAAGTCATGGAATTACCGTAGGAAAAGTTCAGCGCAAGGTCGCAATGCGCCGCAGTTTACCCTAAAACCGGTTTCGGCTTTCGCCACTGTGGCAGGCTGATCAGCAGCACCGCGCTGATGATCACCAACATCGCCAGGGCTTCTTCCGTGCCGATGGTCTCGCCGACAAACACGATACCCAGCAACACCGCCACCGCCGGGTTGACGTAGGCATAGCTGGTGGCTGCGGCCGGGCGCACATGCTTGAGCAGGTACATATAGGCATTGAAGGCGATAATCGAACCGAACACGGTCAAGTACGCCAGGGCCAGCCAGCCTTCCAGCGGCGGCATGGCCTGCAGGTGTTCGCCACTGACGGCACTGAGCACCAGCAGCACCGCACCTGCGATCAGCATCTCCGCCGCGCTGGCCATGGCGCCCTGGGGCAGCGGCAAGTGCTTGCTCCACACCGACCCAAAGGCCCAGGCCGCCGCCGCAAAAATCAGCAAGGCTGCGCCGCTCGGGCTCGACTGCAGGTTGGAGCCCATATTGAGCATGGCGATGCCGATAATCCCCAGCACTACCCCGGCCCATTCCAGGCGGGTATTACGCGCGCCCCAGAAATAGCCGCAGAGCAGGGTAAACAACGGCACGGTCGCCACCGCCAACGCGGCAACCCCGGAAGCCACACCCGTATGTTCGGCCACACTGACCGCGCCGTTACCGAAGGTCAGCAGCAAAATGCCGATCTTGGCGGCGGCCTTCCACTGCACCCAGGTCGGCGCCGGCGCCCCGCGCCAGCGCAGGAAGGCATACATCAGCGCGCCCGCCGTCATGAAGCGAATCCCCGCCAGCAACAACGGCGGCCAGTACTCCACGCCAATGCGAATCACCAGGTAGGTAGACCCCCAGATCACGTACAACGCAAAAAAGGCAGCGATCAACGGTAAGGGAAAGCGACGTGGGCCAGGCATTGGGCAAGCTCTGCGGCAGGACAAAGGAGCGTTATTTTAGAAATCCCCGGCAGTAAACATAAGTTACAAAACCTGTTTAAAGCGCCAGTACACTTTTCAAAACATGGTTATCAAGGCTATAAACCGTGGATTCGAAAGCCACGTGTTCCTGGAGCCTTATCATGGACAAATACGACCGCATGCTTCTCAGCGCCCTGCTGGACGACGGCCGCGCGTCCTACGCGCAATTGGCGCGCACGGTGAACCTGTCGGCACCTGCCGTGGCCGAGCGAGTGGCGAAGCTGGAAGCCAGCGGGGTGATTACCGGGTACCAGGCCAAGGTCGACCTGTCGAAGGTGGGGTTGCCGATCCAGTGCGTGATTGAGTTGCGCCTGACCAATCATGGGAGCCAGAAGGTTTACGACGCGCTGGCGGAAATTCCGGAGTTGACCGAATGCCATCGGGTGACCGGGGATCCGTGCGTGATCATGCAGGCGGCGGTGGGTTCGATGCCGGAGCTGGAGAGCCTGATTAACCGGGTGGCGAAGTTCGGGTTCAGCAAGACCTCGATCATCTTGTCGAGCGCGATAGAGCGGCGGGTGCCGTTGGGGCAGTTGGAAGGGAATGGGAGGAGTGGTGGGTGATCTATCGCCATCGCGGGCAAGCCCGGCTCCCACCCTTTGATCGCATCCAGCCCAGGCGGCGCGCTCAAATGTGGGAGCTGGGCTTGCCTGCGATGACGTCAGTGGCTTCACCACTTTCATTTTTTCGAAGATGCCCTGGTATGGGCGGCAGCTTCAGAAAGCTCACCGAGGTTTTTCAGATAAATAGCGGGGTTTTGAGAGGGGGCCGCTTCGCGGCCCAACGGGGGACAAGCCCCCTCACCACAACAAGCCCCCTCACCACAACAAGCCCTCTCGCCACAACAAGCCCCCCACAATAAGCCCCATCACCACAGGGGGCCCCTCTTCACAGAAAGTATCCAACCATAGGGAATGGTGCAGGAATCAGAACCCGCGATGCTTCTTCAGGTGATCATTGATCTTCGCCGCCGGAACCTTTTGCAAGCTGCACAGCAATTCGTGTGACAACTCCCGCAACCCATGGGTGCGGCGCAGTTCCTGGGCCAAGTGAGCGGTCAGGTTCGCCGCCATCTCCGCATCCGCCATCGCCCGGTGAGCTTTGCCGGTGTGGGGCAGTTGGGCAAATGAGGTCAGCGTGCCCAACTTGTGATTCGGCGCCGCCGGCATCAAGCGCCGCGCCAATAACAGCGAACAGGCAAACTTCTGCAAACGGGTACGCCGGATCAACCCCAGCTCGAAATCCCAGAACTTCTGGTCAAACGCGGCGTTGTGCGCCAGCAACGGCGTGGTGCCGACAAACTCGTTCACCTCGTTCATCACCCGCTCCGCCGACGGCGCGGTGCGCAGCATGGCGTTGCTGATGCCGGTCAGTTGCTCGATAAACCCCGGCACGCGCACGCCGGCGTTCATCAGGCTCTGGTAGCGGTCCACGATCTGGCCCTGCTCCAGGATGACCACGGCGATTTCAGTGGCCCGGCAGCTGCTGCTCGGCTGGATGCCGGTGGTTTCAAAGTCGATGACCGCTATACGTTCCAAACCTGTTCCAACTCCGTCAAAAAACTATTTAAGCAACAACGCGCCTTCGATCGGCACGTAGCGGCTGGCGGCGCGTATCAATGAGTTGGCCGTCAGCCCCGGTACGCCGTAGGCCACGGCTTCGACGCCGTGCTTGTGGATGATGCGGTCGAGCAGCATGTCGAAATCACCGTCGCCGGAGGCCAGCACCACTTCGTCGACATGGGCGGCGGCGTCCATGATGTCGATGGTGATGCCCACGTCCCAGTCGCCCTTGGCCGAGCCGTCGCTGCGCTGGATGTAGGGCTTGAGCTTCACGGTAAAACCGAGGTTGCGCAGGATCTGCTGGAATTGCTGCTGCTTGCTGTCGCCACGGTCGATGGCATAGGCGTACGCTTCGACAATCTGCCCGCGCTGGCTGATGTCAGCCCACAGGGCGGCGTAGTTGAAGTGACAGCCGTACGCCTGGCGCACGGTGTAGTAGAGGTTTTGTACGTCGGCGAACACGGCTATCTTTTTCACCGCAAATCCTCATGACACGCGCATGGACCCCGAGCTCAAGGGCCCGGAAAGGTTGCCAGTATGCCAGCCACACGGAAGTTTCCGAGAAAAATCAGCCCGGGGCGACGAAGCGCCCCGGTCGAGTGGGGGTCAGACGAAGGAATCGTCGTCGCCAAAGGAGGAGGAGTCGTCGGAATAGTCGTTGTCGGCGAAGCTGTCAGATGAGTTGTCGCTGCCCCAGCTGTCATTGCCGGCAAATTTCTGGTCGTCGTTGCCCCAGTTGCTGTTGTCGCTGGCCGGGGCCGGCTCTTCGCGGATAATTTCTTCAACCACTTGCGGCTGTTGCGAGTTGTGGCTGAACAGGCTGCTGATGCCTTCTGCCAGCATCACACCACCGGCCACGCCGGCTGCGGTTTTCAGTGCGCCGCCAAGGAAGCCGCTGCCGATCGGCGCTGCGGGTGCCTGTTGTGGCTGCTGGTAATTCTGCTGCGGGGCGCCATAGTTCTGCTGCGGTGCAGGTTGCCCGCCAAACGACGGACGCGCCGGCTCACGCCAGCCACCGCCCGACGGCGCAGGTGCGCTCTGGGTGGGTTGTGGGTCGCGGGAGCCGCCGCCAAAGATGCTCGACAGGAAACCGCCACTGCTCGGTGCAGGCTGCGCCGCCTGGGACTTGGCCTGTTGCAGTTGGTCCTGCAATTGCTGGATCTGCTCGGCCTGCTGCTTGTTCTGCGCATCAAGGCTCTTGATCGCATGCTCTTGCACCAGAATCGACTGGGTCATGTAGTACGCAGCGGCCGGTTGGCGAGTGACGTGTTCCTTGATCCGCGCTTCGGCCTGGGCGTCGCGGGGGGCTGAGTCCGTTTCGGCTTGCTGCAACCGTGAAAACAGTCCATCGATCAGGGTTTGCTCTTCGCTGTTCATGGCGACCTCGTTAGATTGCCGGTAGAAATCTTTGCCTTGCGCACGATGTGCAAGGTACAGCCTAGTTATGGGGCTGTTACTGATTGTTTCAATAGCCTTTACGTAAGGTTTACGTTTGCTTGCATCTGGTCATGATCGGTTAAAGTAACGCCCTTGCTTTTCGGCCTGTGAAGACCCTGATGAATCCGTTAGACGTACTGCGCGACTCCTTCTTCTTTTTCAAGCGCAACCTGGGCGCCATCGTGCAGTTGTGCCTGCCATTGGTGATTCTCGAAGCGCTGCTGCAACAGGTGCTCGACCACACCCTCGGCCCTGACGCGTTTCCCGGTTACAGCGTGATCGTCGGGCTGCTGGTGTATCCGCTGTACACCGGCGCGCTGATCCTGTTCCTCGACGCCCGTACCCGTGGCGAGTCGCCGCGCACCCTGAACGTGCTCGCCATGGCCTTGACCCTGTGGCCGCGGTTTGCCTTGCTGACGGCGGTCAGCACGCTGCTGATCCTGCTGGGCCTGTCGCTGTATTTCCTGCCGGGCCTGTGGCTGATGGTGGTGCTGGCCTTCGCCGAGTACCTGCTGGTGCTGCGCGGCATGTCGGCGCTGTCGGCCATGAAAGAAAGCCTGCGCCTGACCCGGGGGCACTTCTGGCGCATCCTCGTGTGCTTGCTGTGCGTGATGACCCCGCTATGGCTGCTCAAAGGCGCCAGTGTGGCGGTCTACCCAGACCCGAATCCGCTGCTGGGCCTGCTGATCGACAGCGCACAAAGCTTCCTGCAATTGTTCACAAGCGTGGTGTTGTTCCGCCTGTTCATGTTGATTGGTGGCGACGCCGACGCGCGGTGATATGCTCCGGGCCTTGTCCTGCAACGCCATAAGCCGAGCCGATGACCCGATTACTGCGCATTACCTTGCTGGGCCTGCTGATGCTTGCGGCCCTGCTGACCGGCTTGATCTACAGCCTGACCTGGCGCCCTGACGCCAAGGAAACCCTGCCCATCCGCTGCGTGGCGCCCCGAGCGCCGACCCTGTCGCCGGGCCAGGCCCTCAAGGTGATGACCTGGAACGTGCAGTACCTGGCGGGCAAGAACTACGTGTTCTGGTACGACACCCCGGACGGCAGCGGCCCGGACGACCGCCCCACCGTTGAAGACATGGCCGCAAGCCTCGACGAAGTGACGCGGGTGATCCGCGACGAGCAGCCAGACATCCTGCTGTTGCAGGAAGTCGACGAAGGCGCCAAGCCTTCCAGCTACCAGGACCAACTGGCCTTGCTCCAGGAGCGCCTGGCCGACCTGTACCCGTGCAGCGCCCAGGCATTCGACTGGAAAGCCGACTTCGTGCCCGACCTGCATATCTTCGGCAGCGTCGGCCGCAAGCTGGTGACCATGAGCCGCTACCAGATCGAACACGCCGAGCGCCTGCAATTGCCGGTGGCGCGTACCAATCTGATCAGCCGGCAGTTCCAGGCCAAGCCCGCGTTGTTGCTGACCTACCTGCCGTTGAGCGATGGCGGCCAGTTGGCCGTGCTCAATACTCGCCTGGACGGCACGGCCCCGGGGCACAACGCCGTGCTGGAACAGGTGCAGGCGGCCGTCAAGCTGGTGGATAAATTCGAAAGCCGTGGCACGCCATGGCTGATGGGTGGGGATTTCAACCTGTTGCCGCTGGGGCAATTCCTGCGCCTGGATGCCGGCAAGCGCGGGCAGTATTCGCCGGACAGCGAGCTGCATCTGCTGTGGGAAAAATACCCGATGATCCCGAGCAACAGCCAATCCAGCGGGATTGACCGGGACCAGTGGCTGACGTATTTCCCGAATGACCCGACAGTAGAGGGGCCGGATCGTACGCTGGACTACCTGTTCTACAGCTCGCGGATCAAAAAGGTGGAGAGCAAGGTGCGCCAGAGCGATACCGTGCGCATCTCCAATCATTTGCCGGTGATTGCGCGGTTCCTGTTGCCTGCCGCGCAGTAACTAACACTGCAAAATGCTGTGGGAGCTGGCTTGCCTGCGATAGCATCGCCGCGGTGCCACTGAAAAACCGAGCTGCCTGCATCGCAGGCAAGCCAGCTCCCACATTTGATCTTCATCGCGCTTACTTTCTTGGTTTGATCCGAGCCGTAGGTTCAGCGATCAATGGATCATCCGGCCAGTAATGCTTGGGATACCGCCCCTTCAAATCCTTCTTCACCTCGGCATACGTACTGCGCCAGAAGTTCGCCAGATCCTGCGTCACCTGCACCGGGCGCCTTGCCGGTGACAACAGGTGCAGCTTGACCACCTGCCGCCCGCCGGCAATTCGTGGCGTATCCGCCAGCCCGAACAATTCCTGCAGGCGCACCGCCAGAATCGGCGGTTGCTCGCTGTAGTCCAGACGCACTGACGAGCCCGACGGCACCTTCAGATGATGCGGCGCCAACTCGTCCAGGCGCTGCGGCAACGGCCACGGCAGCAGGTTATGCAGGAAGCTCGCAATATCCAGGTTGGCGAAATGGCTCAAGCGCGACACCTTGCCCAAATAGGGCATCAACCAGTGTTCCAGGCTGGCGAGCAAGGCGCTGTCGCTGACATCTGGCCATTCACTGGCCTTGCCGGTATCCAGGTGACGCAGCAACATGACTCGCGCCTGCCATTGGCGCAGTTCCGGGGTCCAGGGCAGCAGCTCCAGGCCTTTGCGTCGCACCAGGTTGACCAGCGCCTGGCTGCGGGCGGACTCGTCAAGGCCGGTCAGCGGTTCGCGGCTGAGTACCAGTTCGCCGACCTTGCGCTGACGCTCGGCGCGCAGCACGCCTTCGCGCTCGTCCCAATCGAGTTGGTCGACATTGCGCACCTGTTCGGCCAGCACCGAATCAAACAGCGCCGGATCAAAATCCGCCGCGAGGTAGATCCGTTCTTCGCGCTGCCCCTGGCGGCTGCCCAAATCGGCAATCACCAGCCAGGGTTGTTTCATCAAACTGTCGGCTTCGGCGAACAGCGCCGCACGACCGTTGGCGAGACGGTATTCAGCCCCGCCGACACGCCGTTGCTGGGCAACACGGTCCGGGTAGGCCAGCGCCAGCAATGCACCCAGCCAACGCGGGTGATCAGGATCGGCAACCGGTTGCCCGGCCTTTGCTCTTAAGTAGCCACGGTATTGCCGGGCCAGTTGCTTGGCGCGCTGCACGCCACCTTGGGTGCCACGGGCCTTTTCTTCGCCGGATAACAGCGCCAGGCGGCTGTGCAGATCCGCACCGGCACCGCGCAAGATATCGCGTTCACCCAGCAGTGCCGCGACATCACAGGCCATGTTCGCCAGGCCCAAATCCTGGCCACGCAGCAGCAAATGAGCGATGCGCGGGTGCGCCGGTAACCCGGCCATTTTCTGGCCGTGGGCAGTCAGCTTGGTGTCGTTCAAGGCGCCCAATCGCTCAAGCAAATCCTGAGCCTGTGCATAAGCGGCGGTGGGCGGTACGTCGAGCCACACCAACTGCGTGGGCGCCACGCCCCAGCGGCCCAGTTGCAGGGCCATGCCTGCGAGATCTGCCGAGAGGATTTCCGCGCTGGAATACGCCGCCAGCCCTTCATGTTGGTCCTCGGACCACAACCGATAACACACGCCCGGCTCCAGGCGCCCTGCCCGGCCGGCACGCTGGGTGGCGCTAGCACGGGAGATGCGCTGAGTGTCGAGACGGGTCATGCCGCTGCCCGGGTCAAAACGCGGGACCCGCGCCAGCCCGGCGTCGATCACTACGCGCACGCCGTTGATGGTCAGGCTGGTCTCGGCAATGTTGGTGGCCAGCACCACTTTGCGCTGGCCGGCGGGCGCCGGGTCGATGGCGGCGCGTTGGGCGGCCAGGTCCAGTTCGCCATGCAACGGGCACAGCAGCACATTGGTGTTACCACCCAAGGCGTCAGCCAATTGCTGATTGACCCGACGAATCTCGGCCTGCCCCGGCAGGAATACCAGCACACTGCCGGTTTCATCGTTCAGGGCTTCAAGGATGGTCTGCACCAACCGTGGCTCGATAAATTCGCCAGGCTGGAACGGCCGGCCCCAGCGCATCTGCACCGGGTACATGCGCCCTTCGCTGCGCAGGATCGGTGCGTCGTCCAGCAGGCTGGCCAGGCGCTCGCCTTCCAGGGTGGCGGACATCAGCAGGATTTTCAGCGGCTGCTCGTCGCGAAACAGGTCCCGACCGTTCAGGCTCAGGGCCAGCGCCAGATCGGCGTCCAGGCTGCGCTCGTGGAACTCGTCGAAGATCAACAAGCCCACGCCATCCAGCGCCGGGTCATCCTGCAAGCGGCGGGTGAGGATGCCTTCGGTGACCACTTCAATACGGGTGTTGGGGCCGACTTTACTGTCCAGGCGAATGCGGTAGCCGACGGTTTCGCCGACCTTTTCCCCCAGTTCGCTGGCCAGTCTTTCTGCCGCGGCGCGGGCGGCCAGGCGTCGGGGTTCGAGCATCAGGATGGTCTGCCCGGCCAGCCAGGGTTCATTCAATAGCGCCAACGGCACCCGTGTGGTTTTACCGGCGCCGGGCGGTGCTTCGAGCACGGCCTCATGGCGCCTCGCCAAGGCGTCACGCAGGGCGGGTAAAACATCATCGATTGGCAACGAATTCATACTGGCTCCAAAGCAGAGCGGCGAGTATAACGGCGAACTGCCGGGTGTCGGTGGTGGTCTCAACGACACGGCCCCGTCCTGACTGGAATGCGGTCAAAGGTGGGAGCTCCCACCGTTGATCATCGTCGCCTTGTAGACTGGCTTATAGTCACTTTCATTATGTTCAAGGAGAGTCCCATGCGTGTTGCTTCCCGTATCATCGGCGGTGTTCTGGCCGTCACCCTGTTAAGCCAGTTGACGGCGTGCGGTTCGATTTTCTACCCCGACCGCCGTGGCCAGATCGACGGCAAGATCGACCCGGCAATTGCCGTGCTCGATGCGGTCGGCCTGCTGTTCTACGTGATCCCGGGCCTGATCGCCTTTGGTGTCGACTTCGCCACCGGCGCGATTTACTTCGAGCCCGGCAAGACCGCCCAGGTGGCCCCGGAAAAACTCCAGCAAGCCATCGGCGCCGACGGCAAGGTCGATAACGCCAAGCTGCAAACCATCATCCAGAAAGAAACCGGGCGTAACCTGCCGCTGGACGACCCGCGCATGATCCAGTTCAAGGGCAGCGTGCAACAGCTCGCCTCCCTGGGCCTGCAACCCGCTGCATAAGGACTGACCCGCCCCATGACCACCAGTCCCGAACACGCCCGGCTGTTGCGCCTGGCCACCCGTGCTTCCGTCGGCGTGGCCTGTGTGCTGATTGTGACCAAGGCCATCGCCTGGTGGCTCAGTGGCTCGGTGAGCATGCTCGCCGGGTTGACCGACTCGCTGCTCGACGGCGTCACCTCGCTGCTCAACCTGCTGGCGGTGCACTACGCACTGCGCCCGGCGGATGACGATCACCGTTATGGCCACGGCAAGGCAGAATCCCTGTCAGGCATGGCCCAGGCACTGTTTATCGCCGGCAGTGCGGTGCTGATCGCGTTCCAGGCCTTTCAGCGCTTGCAGCATCCGGAGCCGGTGGGCGCGCCGTGGTTGAGCATCGGGGTGATCATTCTGTCCCTGGCGCTGACGGCAGCGTTGCTGATCCTGCAATACCGGGTGATCCGCGAAACCGGCTCGAACGCCATCCGCGCCGATTCGCTGCACTACCGCTCAGACATGATGCTCAATGGCAGCATCCTGGTGGCACTGGTGCTGGCGGCGTTTGGTTTTCATCAGGTCGACGCGTGGTTCGGCCTGGGCATCGCGGCCTACATTTTGTGGAGTGCGATCCAGATCGCCCGGGAAAGCTTTTCGGTGTTGATGGATGAGGAACTGCCGCCGGATGTCAGCCAGCACATGTTGGAGTTGGCGTGCAGTGTGCCCGGCGTGCTGGGCGCGCATGACTTGCGCACGCGGATTTCCGGCAGCCACTGGTTTGTGCAGTTGCACCTGGAATTGCCGGGGGAATTGAGTTTGTCGGTGGCCCATGGCATCAGCGACCAGGCCGCCGATGCCATCCACAAAGCCTACCCGCGAGCCGAAGTGCTGGTGCACGCCGACCCGCAGGAAGTGGTCAAGGGCGCGAAGGCCTAATACTGCACCTGATACCCGCGGCTGCTCAGGCAGTTGCCCTGGGCCTGGCGGTAGGTTTGCACCACAGCCGGGTCTGGGGCGTAGGTGACGGTACGTGGGTCAAAACCACTTTGTTGCACGGCCCAGCGATAGCAGTCATAGCCGTCCTGCTGGACTTGCGCCGGTGACTGGCCGTTGGCCGGGTAAGCCACCACGTCGTAACCATTGCCCTGAGGCACCGGCTGGGGTGCTGGTGCGGCCGGTGGTGGCTGCACCACCACGTACTGCTGGCTGGTTTCTTCGTAGGTGTAATAGGCGCCGGCGGCGAGGAAAAACAGCGCGCTGCCTACCCACACTTCCCGGGCGTAGTCCGGCAGGTATTGCACGCGAATCCCGTAAGGTGGCGCCACTACGACGTAGCGCGGGCCTTGTGGACGGTACCAATAACCACCCGAGAAGAAGTAGTCTTGGCCACGATACGGCACGCGGTAGTTGCGGTCGGGGAAGCGGTCGACGGTGTAACCCGGACGGTATTGCGGGCCAGGGCCCCAGCCATTGCCGTGCCCATCGGGGCGGCCTGGCCAGCGGTGATCATTGGGATGGTTGTTGCCACCGCCGTTGCCGCCATTAAACCCGGGCCGGCCGGGACCACCTCGGCCACCCTGGCCACCCTGGCCGCCATTGCCACCATTGCCGGCTTGCCAATGCTGGTTGCCGTCGTTGCGACGCGGAATGTCCTGGTAGTTGCCTGGACGGGGTTCCTGGGTCTGGCGCACGGTATCCGGGCGACCCTGTATCGGCAGGTTATTGGCCGGTTGCGGTTGAGGCGCCGGGTGCGGCGGTTGCTGTGGGCTGCCCTGCGGATGACCTTGCCACTGGCCACCCCCATTCGGGCGCTCGGCGTTCTGATTCTGTGGCCGTGGCTGATTGTTTTCGAAATGCTGGTTCTGCACGCGTGGCTGATTGTTCTCCGGGCGAGGAGCTTCAGGACGCGGTTGATTATTTTGCGGGCGAGGCTGGTTGTTCTGCGGCCGCGGCTGATTATTTCCCGGATGCCCTTCCGGGCCTTTTTCATGCTGGCCACCGCCTTCAGGGCGTGGCTGTTCGTCGGCCATCACTTGCGCACCAACGGTTACCATCAGCAAACCAACACCTGCCAAACGCCAGATGCGCTTCATGCTATTCCTCACTGCGGATTAGGGCCTACACGTAAGACTGGAAAACCGCGGCCCGGTTCTGCAACAGGTTATCAGTCACGAGAACTATTTTCGCAGGCAATAAAAAGGGGCGACCCGTCGGTCGCCCCTTGAGAACTTCGTCCTGGCTCAACGCTTTTGACGTTGGCTCACCTCACGCCGTCTTGTGGACAGTGTGCAGCCCGGGGGCCGGGGCAACCCTGTGGGGTTGGCGGCCGCAGCCGGCGGTATGAGCGGGCTGCAGTGGACTGTATGTCCGGGCGGTGATTCTGTTGATAACTTTACGCCCCGGCCTCGGGCAGAGGATTGCGAAGATTGCGTCAATAAACAGTGCTTGCGCAATTTTTAACCCTGGATAGATAATTCGCCGCAATAGTTACGACAAAGGCCAGCCCCATGAGCAAGCTTGACCGATACGACCTGAGTATTTTGGCGGAATTGCAGCGCGACGCGAGGATCTCCAACCAGGAGTTGGCCGAGCGCATCGGCCTGTCGCCTTCGCCGTGCTCGCGCCGGGTCAAGCAATTGGAAGACGACGGCTACATCGCCCGACAGGTCGCCTTGCTCGACCGCAAAATGCTCGGCCTGAGCCTCACGGCCTACGTGCTGATCGGCATGGACCGACACACCCCCGAGCGTTTCGAGAATTTCGAAGCGGCCATCCGCACCTTGCCGCAAGTACTGGAGTGCAGTTTGGTGACCGGGATGGACGCTGACTATCAACTGAAAGTGGTGGTGCCAGACATGGACCACTATCAGAAACTGCTGCTGGGCCACCTGACCCGCATCGAAGGCGTCACCAGCGTGCGCTCAAGCTTTGTGCTGAACCAGGTACTCAACAGCACCGAATTGCCGCTGACCCACCTGCGTACTTAAGGCTAGCGCCGGACAAATGTGGGAGCTGGCTTGCCTGCGAGGCAAACGACTCGGTCTTGCAGAGACACCGAGGTGATGCAATCGCAGGCAAGCCAGCGCCCACAGACCGACGCAGGTCAATGTCGCGCCGATTGCCCTGGCGTATAATCGGCGCCCTGCCCCAGCCGGAAACGACCCGATGAACTCGATTGATCCTGCCGTGTTTGAAGAATGGATGATGACCGGTCTGGTCAGCCTCCTGATCATTTTCATGGGCTTTATCGTCTGGGACCTGGCGAAGAAATCCAAGGCCGGGCGCTTCGGCTCGATGATCCTGTTCTTCGTGCTGGGCCTGGGCGTCGCTGCGTTTATCATCAAGAGCGTGGTAATCGGCCTGATCGAGTCCGGCGCCTTATAAGCGCGCCGGCACTTCCTTCCATTGGCCCTGGTCCAGGCCGTCGATCGACCAGTCACCAATGCGTACCCGCACCAGCCGCAGCGTCGGCAAGCCCACTGCCGCGGTCATGCGCCGCACCTGGCGGTTACGCCCTTCACGAATCACCAGTTCCAGCCAGTGGGTCGGCACGCTTTTGCGAAACCGCACCGGCGGGTTGCGCGGCCACAGTTGCGGCTCGTCCAGTTGCCGGGCTTCGGCAGGCAGGGTCATGCCGTCGTTGAGTTGCACACCATCGCGCAGGCGTTGCAGCTGCTCCTCGGTCGGCTCGCCTTCCACCTGCACCCAGTAGGTTTTCGCCAGCTTGTGCTTGGGGTCGGCGATGCGCGCCTGCAACTGGCCGTCGTTGGTCAGTAGCAACAAACCTTCACTGTCACGGTCCAGGCGCCCGGCCGGGTAGATACCGGGGATGTCGATGAAATCCTTGAGAGTCGCCCGCCCGCCTTCGTCGCTGAACTGGGTCAGCACATCGAAGGGTTTATTGAACAGGATCAACTTGGGCTCGGCCGGTGGCGCCTTGGCGACACGACGCGGGGCTGACGAGGTTTGCGGACTTTTCACACCAGGGCGGTGGGAAGCGGGACGGGCAGGACGGGACATGGCAAAGGAACATCTAACGGTCAGGACCGACAATGCTAGTGGCCTGACCGCTAAATGACCATCCCAACCGTTTAGCGGAACGGCGGCTCGTCGAAGCTGCGCAGTTTGCGCGAGTGCAGCGAGTTGAGTTCGGTGCGCAACAGGTCCACCGCCTCGATGCCGATCTTCAAGTGCTGGCTGACCGCACGCTCATAGAAAGCGTTGGCCGAACCCGGCAACTTGATCTCGCTGTGCAACGGTTTGTCCGACACACACAGCAGCGTGCCGTACGGCACCCGCAGGCGGTAGCCCTGGGCGGCGATGGTGCCGCTTTCCATGTCCACCGCCACAGCGCGGGACAGGTTGATCAGTGGCCGTTCCTGAGCCCAGCGCAGTTCCCAGTTGCGGTCGTCGTAGGTCAACACGGTGCCGGTGCGCAGGCGCTTTTTCAGCTCTTCGCCCTTCTCGCCGGTGACATTGGCCGCTGCCTGCTGCAAGGCCATCTGCACTTCGGCCAGGGCCGGGATCGGGATGTTCGGCGGCACCACGCGGTCAAGAATCCCGTCGCGACGCATGTAGGCGTGAGCCAGCACGTAGTCACCTATGGTCTGGGACTGGCGCAAGCCGCCGCAGTGGCCAATCATCAGCCAGCAATGCGGGCGCAATACGGCCAGGTGGTCAGTGATGTTCTTGGCGTTGGACGGGCCCACGCCGATGTTCACCAAGGTCACACCGTGGCCGTCGCTGGCCTGCAAGTGGTAGGCCGGCATCTGGTAACGGTGCCAGACCACGCCTGCGGCGATGGCAGACGCTTCGCCGTGGTCCATGCTCTTGTCGATGATCACATTGCCCGGCAGCACCATGCGAATAAAGCGCGGGTCACTGCGCAGCTGTTCCAGGCCATGCACGATGAACTGGTCAACGTAGCGGTGGTAGTTGGTCAGCAAAATCCACGGCTGCACATGGCGCCAGTCGCTGCCGGTGTAGTGCACCAGGCGGCGCAGGGAGAAGTCGACGCGGGCGGCGTCGAACAGTGCCAATGGCAGCGGATCGGTGTTTTCCCAGTCGTAGAGACCATCGGCGATGCCATCGGTGGCAGCCGACAGGTCGGTACTCGGAAATACCCGCGCCAGCGTGGCGGCGGTCACACCGGAGCCGGCGAGTTCGTCGCCCTGCTCAACCACGTACGGGTAAGGAATATTCTGCTGGCTGACGCCCACTTCCACCGTCACGGTGAAGTCGTGCATCAACGGCACCAGTTGCTCCAGCAGGTATTTGCGGAAGGCTGACGGATGAGTGACGGTGACGCTGTAGGTCCCCGGCAACTGGACCTTGGCGTACGCCCGCGTGGTCTGTGGGACTTCGCCCTGCACCAGGTAGGTCAGGCGAAGTTCCGGGTAGCGAAACATCGCGCGTTGTTCGGCATCGGGTTCGACGCGGTCTTTAAGGTAGCGCTTGAGGGCTTGATTGAGCGCGCCGGTAGCACGCTCATGGAGAGCCGCCAGCCGATCCACGGCTTCTTCGGCGGTTTGAACGACAACAAAAGCTTCGGTCACGGTAAGCATCCTGTGTTCTGACTTGCAGGCCTTCATCTTGCCTGTATCCCTGGCGCACTGGAACACCGGAATTGGAATGCGCCTGCAAGAACCCTGCATTCCCTGTGGGAGCTGGCTTGCCTGCGATGGCGGTCTGCCTATTGCATTGATACCAGCTGGCCCACCGCTATCGCAGCCAAGCCAGCTCCCACATTTTTGACCGCGTTTATTCAGGAAGACAGCGGTGTCGACCGGGCAACAATGGCCTCCACATCCACACCTCGCGGTAAGGTGCCATACGCCCGACCCGACGACCCGGCCAGCCGGCTGGCGATAAAACCGTCACTGACGCTGGCATTGCCCGCCTCCAGCAACAGCTTGGCCTGCAATGCCACGGCAATGTCCTCGGTCAGTTGCCGGGCACGGTATTGGATGTCCTGGGTGTCCATAAACGCTGACTTCAACTGCTCGATGTGCCGCGCCAGGTGCTTGTGACCGTGGCCATCCCCCAACTCGACAAATAGCGCCTCCAACACGCCCGGCTCTTTCGACAAGGCCCGCAGTACATCCAGGCACTGCACATTGCCGGAACCTTCCCACGTCGAATTGACCGGCGCCTCACGGTACAGACGCGGTAGGATGCTGTCTTCGACATACCCCGCACCGCCCATGCACTCGGCGGCCTCATTGATCATCGCCGGGGCGCGCTTGCAGATCCAATACTTGCCCACCGCCGTTACCAGCCGGGCGAATTTGGCTTCCTGTTCATTATCCAGATGGTCCAGCGCACGGCCCATGCGCATGCTCAAGGCCAGGGACGCCTCGCTTTCCAAAGCCAGGTCGGCCAGCACGTTTTGCATCAGGGGTTGTTCACTGAGCACACGGCCGCCTACCAGGCGATGGGCGCAATGGTGACTGGCTTGGGTTAGCGCCTGGCGCATCAGGGCGCTGGAGCCAACCATGCAATCGAAACGGGTCATGGCCACCATTTCGATAATGGTTGGTACGCCACGCCCTTCTTCACCGATCATCCAGGCCAGCGCGCCACGAAACTCCACTTCGCTGGAGGCATTGGAGCAATTGCCCAGTTTGTTTTTCAGGCGCTGGATGTAGAACTCGTTGCGGGTGTCATCCGGGCGGTGCCGGGGCAGCAGGAAACAGGTCAGGCCCTTGTCGGTCTGGGCCAGGGTCAGGAAACCATCGCACATCGGCGCCGAACAGAACCACTTGTGCCCCACCAGTTCATACGCCTGGCCCGGGCCTCCGGCGCCCACCGGGTACGCGCGGGTGGTGTTGGCACGCACGTCGGTACCGCCCTGTTTCTCGGTCATGGCCATACCAATGGTGGCACCGGCCTTGTGGGCGATGCCGACGTTGCGCGGGTCGTATTCGGTGGCGAGGATTTTCGGCAGCCAGGTTTCAGCCAGGTCCGGCTGCAAACGCAGGGCCGGCACGCAGGCGAAGGTCATGGTCAACGGGCAGCCAGTACCGGCTTCGGCCTGGCTGTGCAGGTAGGTCATCGCCGCGCGAGCCACGTGGGCGCCGGATTGCGGATGAGCCCACGGCAACGACGGCAAGCCATGTTCGACGGCGGTGCGCATCAGCTCGTGGTAGGCCGGGTGAAACTCCACCAGGTCGATGCGATGGCCAAAACGGTCATGGCTGTTAAATACCGGCTTGTTCTGGTTGGCCAAAAAACCCGCTTCCATCAGCGGCCCGCCCGCCAGCGCGCCATAGGTGTCGATGCGCTGTTCAGCCCAGCCAGCGCCAAAGCGCCGCGACCAGTCTTGCAGCGGCAAATCGATACGGTACAGGTTGGCACCATCAAGCGACGGTGGCTGGTTGGTGACGTCGTGGGTTTCGGCAAACTGATGCAGGTTCATGACGGGCCTCCTGAAAAAAGGCCACGTTCATTGAGGCCTTAATTTCAGTTAAGCACCGCCACCGTGGTTAAAAAAGTGGCATAAACGCCTAATTGGCGGCGCTTTCACCCTCAACCTGATGCAACACCCGCAGTTGCAGCACCCATTGCAACGCGTCGAAGCGCACGGGCTTGGCCAATCGGTCGGTAACACCCACGCCGTGGCAGCCCTCGCGTTCTGGCGCCTGCAACGAGGTGCTCAAGGCGATCACCGGCAATTCGCCACAGTCCGGCAACGCACGAATCTGGCAGCACAGCGAGAACCCGCCTTCTGGTACATCCAGTAGCACCGCATCAAATGTTTCGCGCTGCAACAGCGCCAGGGCGGCAGGCCCGTTGTCGATGGTTTTTACGCGGTAACCGAGCTTGAGCAACATGCCGCGCACCACCAGTTGCGCCACGCTATTGTCGTCCACCAATAGCAGCGTGCACTCCTGAGGAGTGCGTTGTACCCGCGGTACTCGGCGTACGGGCGCAGGCGCTGCCGGAATCGGTCTGACGCCAAGCTCCAGTTGAAAACGGCTGCCGCGCCGTGGCTCGGAATTGTGGGTCAGGCGGCCGCCAAGCAGCTCGATCAGTTGCCGGCAGATGGCCAGGCCGATGCCCATGCCGCCGTATCGACGGGTGGTTGAGCCATCGAGCTGGAAGAAACGCTGATACAGGGTCGCCTCATCGAGGTAGGCGAACCCGATGCCGGTGTCGGTCACAATAAAGGTCAGGCGCAACGTCCCGTCGGCGTGGGGCACGCCAACTACCCGCACACGAACCGAGCCTTCGTGAGTGAATTTGAAGGCATTGTCCAACAGGCAATCCAGGCATTGCGCCAGCTTGTCGCGATCACCATCAATGCGCTCTGGTAGCTCATCCGCCAGATCAATCGAAAACTCCAGGCCTTTGCTCTGGGCGCTCGCCGCGAACTGCTGGCGCAAGGTGTCGAGCAACCCACGCAGGCTGAACTCCTGGGGTTGCGGGCTAAGGCGCCCGGCTTGCAATTCGGTGAGGGTGAGGATGCCGTTGACCATGCGCATCATCTCGCGGGCCGAGCCGGCGGCGGTCTGGTGGTACTGCGCAAGCTCGCCTTGCAGCGGCTCGGTCTGCATCAACTCCAGGGAACCGATCACGCCGTTCATCGGCGTGCGCAGCTCGTGGGTCAGGGTGGCGAGAAATTCGTCCTTGAGCTGGTTGCTGTGCGCCAGTTGCGTGTTGAGCACTTCCAGCTTCTGGCTGGCATCCAGCTGGATCTGCACCTGTTGCTCGCGCATCGAATTGATCCGGTCGGCCAGGGCCAGGGACAACAAGGCCACTTCAAGTGCCGAACCGATCTGGCTGGCGTACATCGTGAGGAACACATTGGGCAGGTAGCCCAGCACCATCATCGTATTCACCACGCCACCCAGCAGGAATGCGGTCCAGGCAATGATGAAGTAGCGCGCCATCCGTTGACCGCAGTACCAGGCCTTGATGGCCGCGACGAAGATGGTCACGGTAAATACCAGCGCCAAGCCAGTAGCCAGGCGCAGCGCCAGCGCATAGCTGGTGAACAGCGCCAACACCATCACCGCCGCACCACTGAACGCCAGCACCCACAACAGCCGGTTGATCCAGCGACTGTAAAGCGCGGTGTGCAGGAAGCTGCGCGCAAACAGGCTGCCGAACAGCGCCGCCGAACCGATCAGGAACGGTACCGCCGCATTCGCCCACCACGGGTTATTGGGCCAGAAGTACTGCACGGCCACGCCGTTGACCGAGAGTTGATACAGGCCGAACGAGGCAATATAGAGGATGTAATACAGGTAGCTGGTGTCGCGCACGCTCACATAGATGAACAGGTTGTAGACCAGCATGCCGAGCAACACACCGTAGATCACACCCAGCACATAGAGGCGCAACGGTTGTTCTTCAAGATACGCGGTGGTGGACCAGAGGGTCAGCGGCGCCTGGATCGAACCTTGGCTTTGCAGGCGCAGGTACAGGGTTTGCTGCTGGCCGGGGACGAAGTCGAGCTTGAACAGGTAGTTGCTCTGGCGAATTTCGCGGCTGGAAAACGGCAGGCTGCTGCCGGTGCGCGAGACCAGTCGATAGTTACCGACGCTGTCGGGCTGGTACAGCTCCAGTTGGTTCAGCGGCGGGTAGGCCAGTTCCAGCAGCCAGCGGCGCGGTGCGTCCGGGCGCTGTGCACGGTAATGCAGGTCGACCTTGAGCCAGAACACCGAGCGCGAATAGCCGGCATTCAGGGTGGCCTTGTCATGGGTCTTGAAGCGACTGGCGAGCACCGGCGAGCTGATATCGCCAATCGTCAGGGCGCCACTTGGGTCTTCAAGCACTTGCATCACTTGGCCCAGGGGCAACCGCGTGGTGGCTTCGTTGAACTCGACTGCGCCGGCCAGCATCGGCAGCCCGGTCATCAGTAACATCAGCAAATAGCGCATAGAGCCCCAGCGTGGCCTGTCCGGTTATGTCAAAAGCCTCCATTCCTTTTGAGCAGACGTAAACCGGCGATACAGTTATTGGTTTGGATCCACTCTAGCATAGCCATTACAGGCCAAAAGACACCATTGAAATAATTTTTTGAAAGGCTCTAGAGCAGGTGTTACAGAGCATTTGGCCTGTATTTTTCGATGATAGCAAATAGCTATTTATGCCGGCTCATCCACTAAAAATTCAACCACCTCCCAACAGCCACCCAAAAAGCGTTTGGTGGTAAGCTCGCGCACCATGAATATCTACAGCTCTCGCCCCGTTGTCCTCTGTCTCTCCGGCCATGATCCCAGTGGTGGCGCCGGCTTGCAGGCAGATATCGAAGCCCTGCTCGCCCAGGGTTGTCATGCGGCCCCGGCCGTCACCGCGCTGACTGTGCAGAACACCGTCAACGTCAGCGATTTCCGCGTACTGGACCGCGAGTGGGTTCTGGCCCAGGCCAACGCCGTGCTCGGCGACTCGCAGGTTGCGGCGGTGAAACTGGGCATGCTCGGTTCCCTGGAGATGGTCGACACCGTGGTCGAACTGCTCAAGGCGCACCCGCATTTGCCAGTGGTCTGCGACCCGGTGCTGCGCGCCGGTGGCGGCGGTAGCCTGGGCAAGGATGAAGTCGGCTACGCGATGCGCGAGCGGCTGTTGCCGCTGTCGCTGATTGCCACGCCCAACCTGCCCGAAGCGCGCATCCTCGCCGAACTGCCCGAAGGCACGGCAGACGAATGCGCTGCGAAACTGCTGCCTTTTATCAAGCACCTGCTGATCACCGGCGGCCATGGCGACGAACACGAAGTGCATAACCGCCTCTACAGCCGTGATGGCACGCACCAGACCTTTACCTGCCAGCGCTTGCCCGGCAGTTATCACGGCTCCGGCTGCACCCTGGCCAGCGCGCTGGCCGGTCGGCTGGCACAAGGCGAAGGCTTGGTGAGCGCGGTGCAATCGGCCCTCAACTACACTTGGCGCACCCTGCGTGACGCTGAACAACTCGGCCAGGGGCAATTTGTGCCTCGTCGTCTGCCGCTGGATTTCTGCTCGTAACACCAAGAGGCCTGCCCGATGAAACTACGTGGCCTGTATGCCATTACCGACAGCCAACTGTTGGCCGGCAAGTTCCTGGCCTACGTCGAAGCGGCGTTGGACGGTGGCGTGACCCTGCTGCAATACCGCGATAAAAGCAGCGACGAAGCGCGCCGCCTGCGGGAAGCCGAAAAACTGCGGGAGCTGTGCTCGCGCTACAAGACACAATTGATCATCAACGATGACGCTGAACTGGCCGCGCGCCTCGGCGTCGGCGTGCACCTGGGCCAGACCGACG
The DNA here is from genome assembly GCF_055409485.1 of Pseudomonas sp. A125. Taxonomy (NCBI): domain Bacteria; kingdom Pseudomonadati; phylum Pseudomonadota; class Gammaproteobacteria; order Pseudomonadales; family Pseudomonadaceae; genus Pseudomonas; species Pseudomonas sp. A125. Next base: position 145,632 of record NZ_JBUZVP010000016.1, on the reverse strand, counting down.
GCCCGTTGACCCCGGCGCGCGCGCTGTTGGGTTCCAAGGCGATCATCGGTTCCACCTGCCACAGCCAGATCGAACTGGCCGAGCAGGCCGCCAAAGAGGGCGCCAGCTATGTCGCCTTCGGCCGCTTCTTCAATTCCAACACCAAGCCCGGTGCCCCGGCAGCCACCGTTGAACTGCTGGCCCAGGCCCGCGCGCGCCTACACCTGCCGATCTGCGTGATCGGCGGCATCACCCTGGAAAACGCCGAGCCGCTGGTGGCCCATGGCGCCGACCTGCTGGCCGTGGTCCACGGCCTGTTTGGCGCCGACAGCACGGCAGAAGTCACGCGCCGCGCCCGCGCCTTCAACGAATTGCTCAAGCCTCAATAATCGATTTCAGAGAGTCCGATCATGTCCCGTTCCGAAACCCTGTTTGCCAATGCCCAAAAACACATCCCCGGCGGTGTGAACTCCCCCGTGCGAGCGTTCAAGAGCGTTGGCGGCACGCCGTTGTTCTTCAAGCATGCCGAAGGCGCCTACGTCACCGACGAAGATGACAAGCGCTACGTCGACTACGTGGGTTCGTGGGGCCCGATGATCCTCGGCCACAGCCACCCGGACGTGCTGGACGCGGTGCGTCAGCAACTGCAACACGGCTTGTCGTATGGCGCCCCCACCGCCATGGAAACCGAGATGGCCGACCTGGTGTGCTCCATCGTGCCGTCCATGGAGATGGTGCGGATGGTCAGCTCCGGCACCGAAGCCACCATGAGTGCGATCCGCCTGGCCCGTGGCTTCACTGGCCGCGACAGCATCATCAAGTTCGAAGGCTGCTACCACGGCCACTCCGACAGCCTGCTGGTCAAGGCCGGTTCCGGCGCCCTGACCCAGGGCGTACCGAGCTCTGCCGGTGTGCCGGCCGCGTTTGCCAAACACACCCTGACCCTGCCGTTCAACGACATCGCCGCCGTCGAGCAGATGCTCAACGAAGTCGGCCAGGAAGTGGCCTGCATTATCGTCGAGCCAGTGGCCGGCAACATGAACTGCGTACCGCCGGCGCCGGGCTTTCTGGAAGGCCTGCGCGAACAGTGTGACAAGCACGGCGTGGTACTGATTTTTGATGAAGTGATGACCGGTTTCCGGGTGGCCCTCGGCGGCGCCCAGGCTCACTATGGCGTAACGCCAGACCTGAGCACCTTCGGCAAGATCATCGGCGGCGGTATGCCGGTGGGCTGCTTCGGCGGCAAGCGCGAAATCATGCAACACATCGCACCGCTGGGCCCGGTGTACCAGGCGGGCACGCTCTCGGGTAACCCGCTGGCCATGGCCGCCGGCCTGACCACCCTGCGCCTGATCAGCCGCCCGGGCTTCCACGCCGAGCTGACCGACTACACCACCCGCCTGCTGGACGGCCTGCAACAGCGCGCCGATGCCGCCGGAATCCCGTTCGTCACCACGCAAGCGGGCGGCATGTTCGGCCTGTACTTCAGCGGCGCCGACGACATCGTCACCTTCGACGACGTGATGGGCAGCGATGCCGACCTGTTCAAGCGCTTCTTCCACTTGATGCTGGACGGCGGTGTGTACCTGGCACCGAGCGCCTTTGAAGCCGGGTTCACCTCGATCGCCCATGGTGATGCCGAGCTGAAGCTGACACTGGACGCCGCTGAACGCGCCTTCGCCGCCTTGAAATAAGTGGCTCAAAAATCTGCCGTCGCCCCTGGCGGCGTCAGATTTGCTACTTTGCTTACAGACATTTCCGTCTTTTTTCGAGAATTCACCTGCAATCCGGCAGATAACTTGCCCACGCAGCAGAAAAACGAGTAAAGACTTTGTAAGCAGGTGCCTGCTTATTTCATAATGCGCGCTTATTGGATCCCCCCGTGGGTCCCGCGCCCCGTCAGAGGTAAGTCGATTCCCATGAAACGCACCGGCCGCACCCTGGTTCTGGGCTGCCTGTTGCTCCTTCAGCCACTGCTGGCGTTTGCCCAGGCAGGCGGCAACTCGTTGTTAATCCCAGCGATGGGTCGTTGCACCCTCAATACCCAGCCAGAAAGCCAGGCCGAAGCCCTGAGCGCGTGCCAGAAGCAGGCCGACGGCGGGGATGCGCAGGCGCAATACGAGTTGGGCGAGTACTTCTACGACAGTAAAAACCCCGCACGCGACCTCAACAAGGCCTTGAGCTACTTCGAGAAAGCCTCGTTGCAGGGCCACGCCCAGGCGCAATTCCAGCTGGGCACCATGTTTTTCCACGGCGAAGGCGTACCGGCCAATAACGTTCAGGCGTATATCGTGCTGAAAATGGCGGCGGTCAACGGCGCCGAAGACGCGTTGGACACGGCCGATGAAGTGGCCGAACACATGCAACGCGACGAACTGGAAGTGGCGACTCAGGTACTGGGGCAGATTTTCCGCAACTACCTGCAGGAACTGCAGAGCGCAGATGGCAGCTCGCCATTTTCGCCACTGCCCTGAGTTTTGTAGCGCCTTTACTGCCGCCTTCGCGAGCAAGCTCGCTCCCACATTCAACTGCATTCCAATGGTGGAACTCGGTCGAGCGTGGGAGCGGGCTTGCTCGCGAAGGGGTCGACGCGGTCTTGAGCCTTACTTCTCTGGCATCGGCATCGGAAACGGCATGACATTGCTCATGCCCCGGGCCTCGCTGATTTTCGGCGTGCCCAGGCGCTCGACCTCATCGATGCGCACAATCGAATGCATCGGCACAAAACTGCGCACCACGCCTTCGAACTGTGCCTTGAGTTTTTCCTCGCCCGGGTCGACGACCAACTGTGTGCGCTCGCCAAAGACGAACTCTTCCACTTCCAGGAAGCCCCACAGATCACTTTGATAGATCTGCTTGGCGTACATTTCGAACACCTGGCCCTGGTTAAGGAAAATCACCTTGTAGATTGGAGCTTCACGTTTGGTCATGGTGGGCGGGTAACACATCGGGGGATATAAAAGAGGGCGCGAACTATAGCATGGCGTCCGATGCACAGTGCTAGGAACCTATCGGCATGCCCCCTATAATGCGCGGTTCTTTACCACCAGTTGACGATCCCCATGGCCAAGAAGCTTTACATCGAAACCCACGGTTGCCAGATGAACGAGTACGACAGCTCGCGCATGGTCGATCTGCTGGGTGAACATCAGGCCCTGGAAGTCACCGCCCGCGCTGAAGACGCCGACGTGATCCTGCTCAATACCTGCTCGATCCGCGAGCGGGCCCAAGACCGGGTCTACTCGCAGTTGGGCCGCTGGCGCGAATTGAAGCTGGCCAACCCGGACATGGTGATCGCTGTGGGCGGTTGCGTGGCCAGCCAGGAAGGCGCTGCCATTCGCGACCGCGCACCCTATGTGGACGTGGTCTTCGGCCCGCAAACCCTGCACCGCCTGCCGGAAATGATCGACGCCGCACGCCTCACCAAGCTGCCGCAGGTCGACGTCTCGTTCCCGGAAATCGAAAAATTCGACCACCTGCCCGAGCCGCGCATCGACGGCCCGAGCGCGTATGTGTCGGTGATGGAAGGCTGCAGCAAGTACTGCACCTTCTGTGTGGTGCCGTACACCCGCGGCGAAGAGGTCAGCCGCCCGTTCGACGACGTGCTGGCAGAAATCATCCACCTGGCCGAGAACGGCGTGCGTGAAGTGACCCTGCTGGGGCAGAACGTCAACGGCTATCGCGGCCAGACCCACGACGGGCGCCTGGCCGACCTCGCGGAGTTGATCCGTGTCGTCGCCGCTGTCGATGGCATCGAGCGGATTCGCTACACCACCTCGCACCCGCTGGAGTTTTCCGACAGCCTGATCCAGGCCCACGCCGACGTGCCGGAGTTGGTCAAGCACCTGCACTTGCCGGTGCAATCGGGTTCGGACCGCATTCTCTCGGCGATGAAGCGCAACCACACGGCCCTGGAATACAAATCCAAACTGCGCAAATTGCGTGCAGCGGTACCGGGCATCTGCATCAGCTCGGACTTTATCGTCGGCTTCCCCGGGGAAACCGAGAAAGATTTCCAGCAGACCATGAAGCTGATTGAAGACGTCGGTTTCGACTTCTCCTACTCGTTCGTCTACAGCCAGCGACCAGGCACCCCGGCGGCCGACCTGCTCGACGAGACTCCGGAAGCGTTGAAGAAGGAGCGTTTGAACGCCCTGCAACATCGCCTCAACCAGCAGGGTTTCGAGATCAGCCGACAGATGGTGGGCTCGACCCAGCGCATCCTGGTCACCGACTACTCGAAAAAGGACCCTGGCGAATTGCAGGGCCGCACCGAGAACAACCGGATCGTCAACTTCCGCTGCGATAATCCGACGCTGATCGGGCAGTTCGCCGACGTGCACATCGACGCGGCGCAACCGCACTCGCTGCGCGGCTCGCTGATTAACTGAGACCCCGGGTTTCAAGGCAAATGAAGATCAAATATGGGAGCTGGCTTGCCTGCGATTGCGATATAACAGGCAGCATATATTTCGGCCGTGCCGGCCCCATCGCAGGCAAGCCAGCTCCCACAGTAGATCCCCGTTGTTCTTGAGAGCGGGCCCAGGCCATATAAGTGCTTTCGTACCCGCGCCACTGGCGTTATCCTTGATTTCATCTTAATTGCCCCAGGGCGGCTAAAAGCGACCTTGAACGCACCCATAGAACCACATCGTTTCCTTCTCGAGCCCTTTGAGGCTCGCCGTTTCGCCAATCTGTGCGGACAGTTCGACGAGCACCTGCGCCTGATCGAACAACGCCTGAGCATCGAGATCCGCAACCGCGGCAATCAGTTCGAGCTCATTGGTGAACCCGAACACACCACCTCGGCAGAAAACCTTCTGCGCCGCCTCTACCGGGAAACCAAAGGTAGCGAGCTGTCGCCGGAAACGGTGCACCTGTACCTGCAGGAATCTGCGGTGCAAGACCTGGCCAATAACCCGGTGGCCGAAGCCAGCGTCGCGTTGCGCACCAAAAAAGGCATGATTCGCCCTCGCGGCCTGAATCAGCAGCGCTACGTCAAAGAGATCCTGGGCAACGACATCAACTTCGGCATCGGCCCGGCGGGTACCGGCAAGACCTACCTGGCCGTGGCCTGTGCGGTCGACGCCCTGGAGCGCGAGCAGGTGCGACGCATCCTGCTGGTGCGCCCGGCGGTAGAGGCCGGCGAGAAACTCGGCTTTTTGCCTGGTGACCTGGCCCAGAAGATCGACCCGTACCTGCGCCCGCTCTACGACGCGCTCTACGAGATGCTCGGCTTCGAATACGTGGCCAAGCTGATCGAGCGCCAGGTGATCGAGATCGCCCCGCTGGCCTACATGCGCGGCCGTACGCTGAACAACAGCTTCATCATCCTCGACGAAAGCCAGAACACCACCGTCGAGCAGATGAAAATGTTCCTGACCCGGATCGGCTTCGGCTCCACGGCCGTGATCACCGGCGACGTCACCCAGGTCGACCTGCCCAAGGGCACCAAGTCGGGCCTGGCCCAGGTGATCGACGTGCTCAAGGACGTGCCGGGGATCAGCTTCACGCATTTCATGCCCAAAGACGTGGTACGTCACCCGCTGGTGCAGCGCATTGTCGAAGCCTACGAGCGCTTCGAACACCGCGACGACCAGCCGGCCAAGGACACCCGCCGCGATGCTTGAGCTTGACCTGCAACTGGCCACCGAAGCGCCCGCCCCCAGCGAAGAACAGTTGCGCCAATGGTGCACCCTGGCCCTGCGCCAGCGCACCGCCGACTCGGAACTGACCATTCGCCTGGTGGATGAGCCCGAAGGCCGTGAACTGAATCACACCTGGCGCCAAAAAGACTACGCGACCAACGTGCTGTCGTTTCCCGCCGACGTACCCGACGAATTGCTGGATATCCCATTGCTGGGCGACCTGGTGATCTGCGTCGAGGTGGTCGAGCGTGAAGCAAAGGAGCAGGGCAAGGAACTTGAGGCCCATTGGGCCCATCTAGTCATCCACGGCTGCTTGCATCTCTTGGGTTACGACCATATAGACGATGACGAAGCCGAAGAAATGGAAGCACTGGAACGAACGTTGCTTGCAGAACTGGGTCATCGTGACCCGTATGCAGACGACGAAATTGCAACTACACCTAACTGAAACAACAAAGGATTTAGAGTAATCGCTATGAGCGAAGACCGATCGAGCAACGGGCAAAAGTCATGGCTGGGGAAACTCACCCAGGCCTTTGCCCACGAGCCGAAAAACCGCCAGGAGCTGCTGGAGCTGCTGCGCGAGGCACATCAGAACAAGTTGCTGGACAGCGAAGCGCTGGCCATCGTCGAAGGCGCCATCCAGGTGGCTGACCTGCAAGTACGGGACATCATGGTTCCGCGCTCGCAGATGATCAGCATCAAGGCGACCCAGACCCCTCGGGAATTCCTCCCGGCCGTCATCGACTCGGCGCACTCGCGCTACCCGGTGATCGGCGAAAGCCATGACGACGTCATGGGCGTCCTGCTGGCCAAGGACCTGCTGCCGCTGATCCTCAAGGAGAACGGCGACAGCTTCAACATCAAGGACCTGCTGCGTCCTGCCACCTTCGTCCCCGAATCCAAGCGCCTGAATGTGCTGCTGCGCGAATTTCGTGCGAACCACAACCACATGGCCATCGTGATTGACGAATACGGCGGTGTGGCCGGCTTGGTGACCATCGAAGACGTGCTGGAACAGATCGTCGGCGACATCGAAGACGAACACGACGTTGAAGAAGACAGCTACATCAAACCGCTGCCCAGCGGTGACTTCCTGGTCAAGGCCCTGACGCCGATCGAGAACTTCAACGAGTTCTTCGACAGCGAATTCTCCGACGATGAGTTCGACACCGTCGGCGGCCTGGTCATGAGTGCGTTCGGCCATCTGCCCAAGCGCAACGAGACCACGGAAATCGGCGCCTATCGCTTTCGCATCCTCAATGCCGACAGCCGTAGAATCCATTTGATCCGCCTGACACCCATTGCTCGCTAAGGATTGATATGCGCCGTCTGACCGCACCCGGCTGGCCCGGTAACCTGCTGGCCGTGGTAGCCGGCGCCATCACCACCCTGGCGCTGGCGCCGTTCGACTTCTGGCCGTTTGCGCTGGTGGCGGTCGGGTTCTTTTATGCGGGATTGCGCGAGCTGACACCACGCCAGGCCTTGGGCCGTGGCTGGTGCTTCGGTTTCGGCCTGTTTGGCGCCGGCACCAGCTGGATCTACTACAGCATCCACCACTTCGGCGGCGCCTCGGTGCTGCTGGCGGGCATGCTGATGCTGGCATTTACCGCTGCCATTGCCTGGTTCTTTGCCCTGCCTGCCTGGCTCTGGGCGCGCTGGCTGCGGCGCAATGAAGCGCCATTGGCTGATGCGCTGGCCTTCGCGGCATTGTGGGTTGGCCAGGAAGCGTTTCGTGGCTGGTTCCTCACCGGCTTCCCTTGGCTCTACTCCGGTTACAGCCAGCTCGACGGCCCGCTCACCGGCCTCGCGCCGCTGGGTGGCATGTGGCTGATTTCCTTTGCCCTGGCACTGACCGCCGCCCTGATCTGCAACCTGCCGCGCCTGCTCGCGGGCAAGCGCAACCTGTTCATCGGTGCTGGCTTGCTGCTGTTGGTGGCGCCATGGGCCATCGGCCTGGCGCTCAAGCATCACGCCTGGACCACTCCCTCCGGCCCACCGCTGACCGTGGCGGCCATCCAGGGCAACGTGGAACAAAGCATGAAGTGGGACCCCGAGCAGCTCAATGCGCAGCTCGCGCTGTACCGCGACATGAGCTTCAGCTCAAAGCCCGTAGACCTGCTGGTATGGCCGGAAACCGCGGTGCCGGTGCTCAAGGAATCCGTCGAAGGTTACCTGGGCATGATGGGCAAGTTCGCCGCCGACCGGCACACTGCACTGATCACCGGCGTACCGATTCGCCAGGAAGTGCATCACCAGAAGCGCTTCTTCAATGGCATCACCGTGGTGGGCGAAGGCGACGGCACCTACCTGAAGCAGAAGCTGGTGCCGTTTGGCGAGTACGTGCCGCTGCAGGACATGTTGCGCGGCTTGATTGCATTCTTTGACCTGCCGATGTCGGACTTCGCCCGCGGCCCAGCCGACCAGGCCTTGCTGCAAGCCAAGGGCTATCAGATTGCGCCGTTCATTTGCTATGAAGTGGTGTACCCGGAGTTCGCTGCCAGCCTGTCGGCCCGCAGCGATTTGTTGCTGACCATCAGCAACGACACGTGGTTCGGCCGGTCCATCGGCCCGCTGCAGCATTTGCAGATGGCCCAGATGCGCGCCCTGGAAGCCGGCCGCTGGATGATTCGCGCCACCAACAACGGCGTCACCGGCCTGATCAACCCCTACGGGCAGATCACCGTGCAGATCCCGCAGTTTGAACGCGGGATCCTCTACGGCGAAGTGGTGCCGATGCACAACCTCACGCCGTACCTGGAATGGCGCTCGTGGCCGTTGATCATCCTGTGCCTTGGCCTGTTTGGCTGGGCGCTGTTGGCGGGCCGGATGTCAAAAACGGTTTAACTGGCATACTCTAATAAATGTGGGAGCTGGCTTGCCTGCGATAGCATCACCTCGGTGTAACTGACACACCGAGGTGCCTGCATCGCGGGCAAGCCCGGCTCCCACAGAAGCCAGCTCCCACATTTGCCCTGCGGTGCTACCTGTAAAACAACCGATAACCGACCTGCCCTACCGCTTCATTCAGCAACTGCCCGCTCTGCCATACCGATTTGAATTCCGGCATCCAGCCACCCAGCGGCCGCGCATTGTCTAAACCAAGAAACCCCACCGGCGCCGACACTACCGTAAACCCGGCCCTTTCGAAGCTCCAGCGCGAACGCGGCATGTGCCAGGCCTGAGTCACGACGACCACGCGCTTGATGCCCTGCGGCAACAGAATCTCGGCACTCATCTGCGCGTTTTCCCAGGTAGTACGGCTGCGCTCTTCCTTCCAGCGCACGCTCACGCCAAAGTCATCCTGCATCGACACCGCCATCAACTCCGCCTCGCTGGGCGGCGTACCGTAGTGCAAGCCACCGGTGGTCAACACCGGCAAGCCCGAAGCCTTGGCCAATCGGGCCGCATAACGTTGGCGTTCCAGACCGACACCCGTCGGCTGATCGGAGCCCCAAGCCGGATCACCCCGCTCACGCCCCGAACCCAACACCACGATGGCATCGGCCTGCTGCGCCAGATTCGCCCACTCGTTACGCGCCAAGGGCGGCTCAGTCTCCAGGACCTTTGCCCCCCACTGCACCACCACTGGCAGGCTCATCAACCACATCCCGCCGAACCCCAGTGCAAAGCACACCGCCGCCAGGCGCGGCCGACTGCGACGAAACCACCAGGCAAGCGCCAGCAACAGCAATAAAATGCCGGGCGGCAGCAACAATTGTTTAATGAAGTAACGAATAGGCATCGGGCATCTCCAAAGATGCCCGAAGCCTAAGGTGTAACGGGGTTTAGCCACAATCTTTACAGGAACAGACGCTCAGAAGGCTATAGATAACTGACGTGGTACTTCACTTGAAACGCACGGACCGGAGTTTTTCCGGGCTGCGACCGGCCGACAAATCCTTGAGCCATACCACCTTGGCCGAGCGCGAAAGCTCCTGGGCTGGCGGGGAGGCCATGCCATGGGACGCGCGATGCTCGTTTAACTCCAGATACACCCTGATCACTTCCAGCTCTGCCTGGCTCAAGCCACGCAGTTCCAACTCCAAAGGCCGCTCATCACACAATCGGCCTGCGGTTTTTGCTGCATCCAGTGCTCGACCCAAACGGTCGATCAGTCCTTCGTACACCTGCGGTTTCGTTAAAGTTAGCTGCGAATCAACCATCCCTCACCTCATTGAAGATAAGACTCACTCCCCACTAAACAGCGTAGTCCTGCTGGCCCTGCCTGCCTGACGCCGCGACCAACGGCCTCGGCGGCGCAATCAGGGTTTCCCTCGATAGAGTGGGGTCATGTATGCTACGGCGCTTCCTGTAACTCCACTTCCCGCAGGGTTTGGGCACGGACGCGCCGCTTTTTGGTGTCGATCAACCTGAACGTTGCACCGAAGAGGATTAGGCCACCCCTATTCAGTTCAAAAGTAGCCATGCACGAACAATATCAGCCCCGTGAAATAGAAAATGCCGCCCAGTCGTTCTGGGATGAGCAAAAGTCCTTTGAAGTCAGTGAACAGCCAGGCAAGGAGACTTTCTATTGCCTATCGATGTTCCCTTACCCCAGCGGCAAGCTACACATGGGGCATGTGCGCAACTACACCATCGGCGACGTCATCTCCCGCTACCAGCGCATGCTGGGCAAGAACGTCCTGCAACCCATGGGTTGGGACGCCTTCGGCATGCCGGCAGAAAACGCCGCGATGAAGAACAACGTAGCGCCCGCCAAGTGGACCTACGAAAACATCGCCTACATGAAGACCCAGTTGCGCAGCCTGGGCCTGGCCGTGGACTGGTCCCGCGAGGTCACCACCTGCAAGCCTGATTACTACCGCTGGGAACAATGGCTGTTCACTCGCCTGTTCGAAAAAGGCGTGATCTACAAAAAGAGCGGCACCGTGAACTGGGACCCGGTGGACCAGACCGTACTGGCCAACGAACAAGTGATCGACGGCCGCGGCTGGCGCTCCGGTGCGCTGATCGAAAAACGCGAAATCCCGATGTACTACTTCAAGATCACCGCCTACGCGGATGAACTCTTGTCGAGCCTCGACGATTTGCCGGGCTGGCCTGAACAGGTCAAGACCATGCAGCGCAACTGGATCGGCAAATCCAAGGGCATGGAAGTGCAGTTCCCCTACAACGTCAACTCCATCGGCGAAGCGGGTGTACTCAAAGTCTTCACCACCCGCCCCGACACCCTGATGGGCGCCACCTACGTTGCCGTGGCCGCCGAACACCCGCTGGCTACCCAGGCTGCGCAGAACAATCCTGAGCTTCAGGCATTCATCGCCGAATGCAAAGGCGGCAGCGTCGCCGAAGCCGACGTCGCTACCCAGGAGAAAAAAGGCCTGCCGACCTCGCTGTTCGTCGAGCACCCACTGACCGGCGAGAAGCTGCCGGTGTGGGTCGCCAACTACGTACTGATGCACTACGGCGACGGCGCGGTAATGGCTGTGCCGGCGCACGACGAGCGCGACTTCGAGTTCGCGACCAAGTACAACTTGCCGATCAAGTCCGTGGTGCGCACCAGTTCCGGTGATACCAACCCGGCACCGTGGCAGGACGCGTACAACGAACACGGCACGCTGATCAATTCCGGCGCATTCGACGGCCTGGATTTCGAAGGTGCTTTCGACGCCATTGAAGTGGCGCTGATCAAGAAAAACCTCGGTGCCTCGCGCACCCAGTTCCGCCTGCGCGACTGGGGCATCAGCCGCCAGCGCTACTGGGGCTGCCCGATCCCGATCATCCACTGCGAAACCTGCGGTGACGTGCCGGTGCCGGAAGACCAACTGCCGGTGGTGCTGCCTGAAGACGTCGTGCCGGATGGCGCGGGTTCGCCCTTGGCACGCATGCCCGAGTTCTACGAGTGCGCCTGCCCGAAATGCGGCGCCCCGGCCAAGCGCGAAACCGACACCATGGACACCTTCGTGGAGTCCTCGTGGTACTACGCCCGCTACGCCTCGCCGCACTATGAAGGCGGCCTGGTAGAAAAATCCGCGGCCGACCACTGGCTGCCGGTCGACCAGTACATCGGCGGCATCGAGCACGCCATCCTTCACCTGCTGTATGCGCGCTTCTTCCACAAGCTGATGCGTGACGAAGGCTTGGTGAGCTCCGACGAGCCGTTCAAGAATTTGCTGACCCAGGGCATGGTGATTGCCGAGACTTATTACCGCCGCGAAGCCAATGGCGCCTACACCTGGTTCAACCCGGCCGATGTCGAGCTGGAACGTGACAGCAAGGCCAAGGTGATCAGTGCCAAGCTGAAATCCGACGGCCTGGCGGTGGAAATCGGCGGCACCGAGAAGATGGCCAAGTCGAAGAACAACGGCGTCGACCCACAGTCGATGATCGACCAGTTCGGCGCAGACACCTGCCGCCTGTTCATGATGTTCGCCTCGCCGCCTGACATGAGCGCCGAATGGTCCGACTCTGGCGTCGAAGGCTCGCACCGCTTCCTCAAGCGCGTCTGGCGCCTGGCGCATGCCCATGTAAGCGAGGGCTTGCCGGGTAAACTGGACGTTGCAGCGTTGAGCGATGAGCAAAAAGCCATTCGCCGCAGCACCCACCTGGCCATCAGGCACGCCAGCCAGGACGTGGGCCAGCACCACAAATTCAACACCGCCATCGCCCAGGTGATGACGCTGATGAACGTGCTCGAAAAAGCCCCGCAGGCCACTGAACAGGACCGCGCGCTGGTACAGGAAGGCCTGGAAACGGTCACCCTGCTGCTGGCTCCGATCACGCCGCACATCTGCCACGACCTGTGGACCCGCCTGGGCCACAGCGGCGCCGTCATTGATGCCAGTTGGCCGGTACAGGATGACAGCGCCCTGGTTCAGGACACACTGCAACTGGTGATTCAGGTCAACGGCAAGCTGCGTGGCCAGATCGACATGCCGGCCAGCGCCACTCGCGAAGAAGTCGAAGCCGCCGCCCGTGCCAATGAAAACGTGCTGCGCTTCACCGAAGGCCTGACGATCCGCAAAGTGATCGTGGTGCCCGGCAAACTGGTCAATATCGTCGCTAGCTAATCGGATCGGGCGCCAGGGCATTACCCTGGCGCCGAACAAAACCTCCAGGGCCTCGATAAGGCCCACATGGTTTCAAGGGGAGCATCAAAATGATCAAACGCAATCTGCTGGTTATGGGCCTTGCCGTGCTACTGAGCGCATGCGGCTTTCAGCTGCGTGGTACCGGCACCACCGATCTGACGATCAAGGAACTGGACGTTACCGCCCGCAACTCCTACGGCGAGACCGCACAACAACTGCGCCAGGTCCTGGAAAGCAGCGGCGTCAAGGTCTACTCGGGCGCAGCCTACAAACTGAACCTGGCCGATGAGAAAGAAGACCAGCGCAACCTCAGTTACGCCAGTGCCGGACGCTCTTCGGACATCGAACTGAGCACCACGCTCTTCTTCGAAATCCAGGGCCACGACAACCTGCCGTTGATGGGCGACAAGATCCAGGTGCAGAAAGTCGTGAGCCACGACGGCAACAACCTGGTGGGTTCGGACTCCGAAGTCATCCAGGTGCGCAAGGAAATGCGTCGCGAACTGGTGCAGCGCATGGTTCTGCGCCTGCAACTGATCACCCCGGAGCAACTGGATAAACTGCAGCAAATGGCCGACAACAAAGCCAGGGCGGATGCCGATGCGCTGAAAGCTGCGCAAGAGTACGAAGACAACACGCCGAAGCAATCGCCTGCTGAAGTCCCTGTCGAGTAAGCCAGACGGGGCGCCCCAGGCGCCCCGTTCGCCCCGCCTATGAAACTTGCCCCCGCCCAACTCGCCAAGCACCTGCAAGGCAGCCTTGCGCCCGTCTACATCGTCAGCGGTGACGACCCGCTGCTGTGCCAGGAAGCGGCGGACGCGATTCGCACTGCCGCCCGCCAACAGGGCTTCGATGAACGCCAGGTGTTCAGTGCCGACGCCAGTTTCGACTGGGGTACGCTGCTGCAGGCCGGGGCGAGCATGTCGCTGTTCGCTGAAAAACGCCTGCTGGAACTGCGCCTGCCTTCGGGCAAGCCCGGCGACAAGGGCGCGGCGGCGCTGATGGAATACTGTGCACGCCCTGCCGAAGACACGTTGTTGCTGATCAGCCTGCCCAAGCTCGATGGCAGCGCGCAGAAAACCAAGTGGGGCAAGGCGCTGGTGGAAGGTGCACAGACCCAGTTCATACAGATCTGGCCGGTGGACAGCAGCCAACTGCCCCAGTGGATTCGCCAGCGCCTGTCGCAATCCGGGCTGACCGCCAGCCAGGACGCGATAGAGCTGATTGCAGCGCGGGTGGAAGGCAACCTGCTGGCGGCCGCCCAGGAAATCGAAAAGCTCAAGCTGATGGCAGAAGGCGGCCAGATCACCGTGGAAACCGTACAAGGTGCCGTAGCTGACAGCGCACGCTTTGACGTATTTGGCCTGGTGGACGCGATCCTTAACGGTGAACCCGCCCACGCCCTGCGCATGCTCGAAGGGCTGCGTGGCGAAGGCGTCGAGCCGCCCGTGATTCTCTGGGCCCTGGCCCGGGAATTACGCTTGCTGGCCAACATTGCCCTGCAGTACAGCCAAGGCATCCCCCTGGACAAGGCGTTCAGCCAAGCGCGGCCACCGGTGTGGGACAAGCGCAAGCCGCTGATCAGCAAAGCCCTGCAACGGCACTCGGCGCAACGCTGGGCGCAATTGCTGCTGGAAGCCCAGCGCATTGACGCGCAGATCAAAGGCCAGGCGGCAGGATCTCCCTGGATGAGCCTGAGTCGTTTGTCACTTTTGATGTCTGGACAGCGCCTGGCGTTACCTGCTGAATAGTCCTACGTATTGCTGGGCTGGACAGAATCCAAACTTCGGCCGATGATTCGCACCGCATCATCAACCCGCCAAAGAGTACCCATCATGAGCAAAAAGCCATCCAAGCATGGCCCCAACAAGGCCAAATCCATCATCGCCCAGCCGTTGTTCCGCAGTCGCCAGGAACGCGCCGGCAAGGGCAAAGGCAGCTACCGCCGCGAAGCCTTCCAGTCTAATAGCTGGGAGGCTTCTTACTTTCTGGCTGCCTGAAGGCAAGTGCCCCTCTGGCATGATAAGGTCTGTACCTGATTCGTATTCCCTGGACCTGTGCATGCCCTCTAGTCTTTCTCGTCGTTGGCACCTTCGCCAACTGATCGCTGCCTCCAGCCTCATTCTGTTAGTCGCCTGCGCGGAAAAACCCACCGCCGCCGATGCCCAACCCCTGCCCCCGCTCCAGACTGCACCGGTAGCTGCGCCTGCCGTCGTTGCGCCACTGGTGGCAGACAATCTTGATATCCAGCCGACCCAGACCTTTGCCGAATGGCAGGCGGGCTTTCGCGTGGACGCCTTGAAGGCCGGTATCACCCCACAGGTTTTCGACACCGCTTTTGCCAATGTCGTGCCCGACATGGCGGTGATTCGCGCCGACCGCAGCCAGCCGGAATTCTCCCGCCCGGTGTGGGAATACCTCGACGGCGCGCTGTCGCCGCTGCGCGTGCGCAATGGCCAGTCGCTGCTGGTGAAGTACGCCGACATTCTGCAACGCATTGAGGACCGTTATGGCGTCGACCGCCAGGCGCTGGTTTCGGTGTGGGGCATGGAGAGTAATTTCGGCCAGTTCCAGGGCAACAATTCAGTGATCCGCTCGCTGGCGACCCTGGCCTATGAAGGCCGTCGCCCGGCATTCGCCCAGGCGCAACTGCTGGCGGCGCTGCAGATCATCCAGCATGGCGATATCGCCGCTGACCAGATGAAAGGTTCCTGGGCCGGGGCCATGGGCCAGACCCAGTTTATCCCGACCACCTACAACACCCACGCCGTGGACTTCGACGGTGACGGTCGCCGGGATATCTGGAACAGCCCGGCCGACGCCCTCGCCTCAACTGCGCATTACCTGCAAAGCTCCGGCTGGCAGAAGGGTCAGCCGTGGGGCTTTGAGGTGCAGCAACTGCCGCCGAACTTCGATTACGCCCTGGCCGATGGCAGCGTGCGCAAAACCGTTGGCGAGTGGTTGAAACTGGGGATTCAGGTGCCGCCTGGTGCCAGCGTTCCGCCCAACGTAGACCAGCTTTCCGCCGCCCTGCTGCTGCCCGCCGGCTATCGCGGCCCGGCATTCCTGGTGCTGGACAACTTCCGCGCGATCCTCAAGTACAACAACTCGTCGTCCTATGCGCTGGCGGTTGGCTTGCTGTCGGAGAGGTTTGGTGGCGGCGGCTTGATTCGGGGGAGCTGGCCAAAAGATGAGCTGCCATTGACGCGCTCACAGCGGATGGATTTGCAGACCGTACTCAGCGCCAATGGCTACGATGCCGGCAACCCGGACGGCATCATCGGTGCCAATACCCGCAAGGCGATTCGTGCAGCGCAACAGTCGCTGGGCTGGCCGGCGGATGGGTATCCGACGGTGAAGTTGCTGGAGTCGTTGCAGAGCCGCTAGATCGTTGTATGGCGACTGCCGCCATCGCAGGCAAGCCAGCTCCCACCTTTGACCGCGTCGTTCATGATGTACACGGTCAATGTGGGAGCTGGCTTGCCTGCGATGAGGCCTTGAGAAGCAGCAGAAATCTCAGGCCTTAAACACCACATCCTGCTCCAACACCAACCGCTTCTCCCCCGCATCCAACCGCACCCTCGCGCCCATCGGCAACGTGAGGTTCGGGTTGCAATGCCCGCTGCGCCAGCCGGACAGCACAGGAATGCACAACGGCTCGAAGGTCTGTTTCAGCAGGCGCTCAAGCGCAATGCTATCAACCCCCGCCACATCCCCCACCACAACACCCGCCACCTGAGCCAACTTCCCCGCCAGGCGCAAATGCGTCAGCAACCGGTCAATGCGGTACAGCGGCTCGTTCACATCCTCGATAAACAGAATGATGCCCTCGGCATCCATCTCGTAGGCCGTGCCCATCACCGCCGCGATCATCGAGAGATTGCCGCCCAGCAACCGCCCGCAGGCGATGCCTGGCTCGACGGTGCTCAACGGGTAGGCCACCGGGTGAGTCAACGGATTACCAGCCTTCACCTGCCCGCGTAGCATGCTGAACAGTGACGACTCGGTAGGCTGTTGCTTTTCACCTAACAGGTCAGCGTTGTACATCGGCCCGTGGAAGGTGATGAAGCCGGCGTAACGGTTGATCGCCAGGTGCAAGGCGGTGATGTCGCTGTAGCCCACGAACGGTTTGGGGTTGGCCCGCAACAGGTCAAAGTCCAGGCGGTCCAGCAGGCGCGGCGTGCCGTAGCCGCCGCGCAGGCAAAATATGGCGTCGATGGAAGGGTCGGCGAACGCCGCATGCAAGTCATTCAGGCGTACGTCATCACTACCGGCCAGGTAGCCGTCCCGCTGCCCCACACCCGGAAAGACCCGCAGCGTATAGCCCCGGGCGCGCATCCATTGCATGGCCTTGTCAGTATCCAGCTCGGCCGGCCCGGCAGGGGCAATCAGCCCGATCACGCCTTCGGCGCGCAGCGCAGGTACCGCACAAGTGGTCAATTGAGTCGTCATCCATGGTTCTCCTCGTGTGGATTGCCCAAGGCACTCTAAACAGCAATGGTTGTAAACAGAAGAGGATGACTTAACTGCAACATGTAGGAGCGAGCTTGCTCGCGAAGGTCGTAAACAATAACGCGCGCATCCTGGATGCGCGCGGTGCTCTTGAGTCCTTCGCGAGCAAGCTCGCTCCTACAGTGAGGGCGAGACTTACGAAACCAGGCTGGCCTTGACCAGTTTCGCCTGCTCGTCGGCGTGGTACGAGGAACGTACCAGCGGGCCGGAAGCGACGTTCTTGAAGCCCATTTTGTAGCCTTCTTCGGCAAACCAGGCGAACACGTCCGGGTGCACGAAGCGCTGTACCGGCAAGTGACTGCGGGAAGGTTGCAGGTACTGGCCGAGGGTCAGCATGTCGATGTCGTGCTCGCGCATGCGCTTCATGACTTCGATGACTTCTTCGTCGGTTTCGCCCAGGCCCAGCATCAGGCCGGATTTGGTCGGAATGTGCGGCATCATCTGCTTGAACTTCTGCAGCAGGGTCAGCGACCACTGGTAGTCCGAACCCGGACGCGCAGCCTTGTACAGGCGCGGCACGGTTTCCAGGTTGTGGTTGAACACATCCGGCGGCTCGGCAGCGGTGATTTCCAGTGCTACGTCCATGCGGCCACGGTAGTCCGGGACCAGGGTTTCGAGCATCACGTTCGGCGACAGCTTGCGGATTTCACGGATGCAGTCGGCAAAGTGCTGGGCACCGCCGTCACGCAGGTCGTCGCGGTCTACCGAGGTGATTACCACGTACTTGAGTTTCAGGTCGGCGATGGCGATGGCCAGGCTTTGCGGCTCGTTGACGTCCAGTGGCTTCGGCCGGCCGTGGCCAACGTCGCAGAACGGGCAACGACGGGTGCAGATGTCACCCATGATCATGAAGGTCGCGGTGCCACCGGAGAAGCACTCGCCCAGGTTCGGGCAGGACGCTTCTTCGCACACGCTGTGCAGCTTGTGTTTGCGCAGCAGGGCCTTGATGCGGTCGACTTCCGGCGAAACCGGGATACGCACGCGAATCCAGTCAGGTTTTTTCGGCAGTTCGGTGGTCGGAATGATCTTCACCGGGATGCGTGCAACCTTCTCGGCGCCGCGCAGCTTGACGCCGGCTTCTACCTTGGCACGCGGGGCCGGACGCTCGGTAACATCCAGCGTCGGGATCATGGTTTGCACTGCATCAGTAGTCATAATCAGTCGATTCCGCCCGTTAGGGTCGTCTGCTCAGCATAGTCGAGGTGTTTGACGAGCTGCGCGCGCAGCCGGGCACTTACCTCGGCAAATTCTAGTGGTGTTGCGTGATCGCTCAACTGGGTCATCGCCAAACCGGCGTAACCACAGGGATTGATCCGTCGAAACGGCGCCAGGTCCATGTCCACGTTCAAGGCCAGGCCATGAAAGGAACACCCGTGGCGAATCCGCAGGCCCAGGGAGGCGATTTTCGCACCCTCCACGTAAACCCCCGGTGCATCCGGCTTGGCGGCCGCGGTCACGCCGTAGCTGGCCAGCAGCTCGATCAGGCATGACTCCATGCGACTGACCAGCTCACGCACGCCAAACCCCAGCCTGCGCACGTCCAGCAGCAGATAAGCCACCAATTGGCCAGGGCCATGGTAAGTCACCTGCCCGCCGCGGTCGACCTGCACCACCGGGATTTCTCCCGGCAACAGCAAATGCTCGGCCTTGCCGGCCTGGCCCTGGGTGAAAACCGGCGGGTGTTCGACCAGCCAGATCTCGTCCGGGGCTTCGGTGCCGCGCTCGTTGGTGAACCGCTGCATGGCGTGCCACACCGGTTCGTATGCCAGTTGGCCAAGCTCGCGAAAGCCCAGGGTCTGTGACATCACAACACCATGTGCACGAAGCCGGTAGCCCGCAGTTCGCTGTTGATGTTGTAGAGCTGGTCTTGATCGGTCGCCAGGATATACAGCTGGGTCGTGGTGTACTTACCTGTGCTGCTTTGACGATCAATGGTCTTGTCCAGATTGATCTCGGCGTGCTTCAACACGATGGCAATCACCGCGTCTTTGCGGCCCACGCCAGTATCGCTGATCACTTTGATCGGATAGTCCTTTTGCGGGAACTCGATCTTTGGCGCCTGTACTTCTTTATCGGTCATGGCAGAACAGCCTCGTAAGCGGTAAGCCGTGGCGACGGCAAAGCCCCGCGTCAGATCAACGCGGGGCTTTGCAGGTGCACACTATCAGTTGAACAAGCCGTAGAAGAATAGACGGATGCTATCCCACACGCGTCGGAAGATACCACCTTCGTCGACGGCGTCCAGCGCGATCAGGTCGGCGCTGTGCACCACCTTGTCGTCCAGTTTCACTTCGACTTTACCGATGACATCGCCCTTGGCGATCGGTGCGACCAGTTGCGGGTTCATGGTCATGCTGGCCACCAGCTTCTTGAGCTGGCCTTTAGGCATGGTCAGTGTCAGGTCTTCAGCCAGGCCGGCCTTGACTTGATGGGTCGCGCCTTTCCACACAGGGGCTTGAGCCAGCTCGGTGCCTTTCTGGTAGAAGGTCTGGGTTTCGAAGAAACGGAAGCCATAAGTCAGCAGCTTTTGAGTCTCGGCCGCACGGGCCTGCTCGCTGTTGGTACCGAATACCACGGCAATCAGACGCTGACCGTCACGCACAGCAGACGACACCATGCAGTAGCCGGCTTCTTCGGTGTGGCCGGTTTTCAGACCATCAACGGTCTTGTCACGCCACAGCAGCAGGTTGCGGTTAGGCTGCTTGATGTTGTTCCAGTAGAACTCTTTCTGGGAGTAGATCGCGTAGTGCACCGGGTCGATGCGAATGATCGCGCGAGCCAGGATCGCCATGTCGTGAGCCGACGAGTAGTGCTCAGGGTTCGGCAGACCGGTCGGGTTCATGAAGTGGCTGTTGGTCATGCCCAGGTCAGTCACGGTTTTGTTCATCATGTCGGCGAACGCGTCTTCGCTGCCGGCGATGTGCTCGGACAGGGCCACGCTGGCGTCGTTACCCGACTGGATGATGATGCCGTGCAGCAGGTCGCTTACCGTCACCTGCGAGCCGACCTTGATGAACATCCGCGAACCGCCGGTACGCCAGGCGTTTTCGCTGACGGTCACCGGATCGTTTTCACCGATCTGGCCGCGACGGATTTCCAGGGTCGCGATGTACGCGGTCATCAGCTTGGTCAGGCTGGCTGGGGGCAGGCGCTGGTCACCGTTGTTCTCCACCAGCACGTTGCCGCTGGCGGCATCCATGAGCACCCAGGCCTTGGCGGCCAGTTGCGGTGAAGCCGGCACCATTTCCACCGCCCACGCGGCAGGGGTGATGATCAGCGGAACTAGCAGGCACAGGCGTTTGGCTAAGGTGGTGATGTTCATCCGTCTCTCGAAATTGCTTATGGAAACTTGCCCTCGCGGGCAAAACTATTCAGACAGCCCGTCGCCAGACTGTCGCGTGTTCGGTTGTACGCCCACCCCTTGCCCCTGGGTTTTTATTGTTCAACGAGCCAACAACCAAGACTCAAACCCGCATGCGAGCCTGAACCATCAATCCTTTGTACTGCTTATTCAGCGGTGACCACGCTGGGTTGCCCCAGGTTGGCCATGCGGACACTGTTCTGCACTTGCGCAACTTCGCCTGGCGAACCGATCGGGCCCATGCGCACTCGGTGCAGGGTCTGCTGGTTACGCACTATAGAGCTGATAAACACCGGCGCGCTGACCATCCCGCTGAGCTTGGACCTTAACAGCTCTGCCGCGTCCGGGTTGGCGAAAGCGCCGACTTGCAGGTACTGGCCACCCACGGTAGAAGCCCCCGGTGCGGCATGGGGGACGACAACGGTGTCCGGGGCGTGCTGCGCCGGTGGTGGTGTCCACTGCTCGATCTTGCCGGCCGACGCGGTCACTTGCGGCTGCTGGGTTTGCGGCTCGTTGAGCATCAATGGCGCCGGCTTGCCACGCTGGGCCCAGTACTGGGCCGGGTCGATACCTTCAACCTTCACACGTGCCGTGCCGATCTCGGCATACCCGAGTTTCTTCGCGGCGGCATAGGACAAGTCGATGATCCGGTCCGAATAGAACGGCCCACGGTCATTGACCCGCAGGATCACGGTGCGGTTGTTGTCTAGGTTGGTCACCCGCACGTAGCTTGGCAGCGGCAGGGTCTTGTGGGCTGCGCTCATGCCGTAAAGGTCGTAGACCTCGCCGTTGGCGGTGTTCTGGCCATGGAACTTGGTCCCGTACCAGGACGCCGTGCCCGATTGCACGTAGGTCTTGGAGTCTTGCAGCGGGAAGTAGTTTTTCCCCAGCACCGTATAAGGGTTGGCCTTGTAAGGGCCGGTGTGCAGGGTTGGCGTGGCATCCGGGATTTTCGAAACGTCCACATCCCACCACGGTGCGCCGTCTTTGTGGGCGCGGTTGATATCCAGCCCCGGTTGGGAGCGGACGGCAGTGCCACCGGTTTTTTGCACCGGTGCACGACTGGTGGAGCAACTGACCACCAATAACGACAATGCGGCGTAAGCCACCAGCTTCAGGGGTTTGTACATCGGTGATACCGGCATTACTTGACGCCCCGTGCTTGGACCAGCATGTCTGACAGCTGATGCACGGCCATGGCGTACATCACACTGCGGTTATAACGCGTGATTGCGTAGAAATTCTTCAGGCCCATCCAATATTCCGGACCGTTCTCGCCCTCGAGGCGGAACGCCGTCACCGGCATATCATCGCGTGGCGCATTCTGACTCGACCAGCCCAGCGCCCGCAACTCCCCGACCGTCTTCGCGGGTTCGATACCCTGGGTCAGGCCTTCATCGGCGCGGTCGCCGGTGACGTCGGCGCGAATCACCACCGGCTCGCCGGCTACCCAGCCATGACGCTTGAAGTAGCTGGCGACGCTGCCAATGGCGTCATCGGGATTGCTCCAGATATTGATATGGCCGTCGCCGTCGAAATCCACGGCGTACGCGCGAAAGCTGCTCGGCATGAACTGCGGCAAGCCCATCGCCCCCGCGTAGGAGCCCTTGAGGGTCAACGGGTCGACCTGCTCTTCACGGGCCAACAGCAAAAACTCGCGCAGTTCCTTGCGGAAGAATTCGGCGCGCGGCGGGTAATCGAAGCCCAAGGTCGACAGCGCGTCGATCACCCGGTAGCTGCCGGTATTACGGCCGTAAAATGTCTCGATGCCGATGATGGCCACGATCACCTGGGCCGGCACGCCGTATTCCTGCTCGGCGCGGGCCAGCACGGCTTCGTGCTGGCGCCAGAAGTCCACGCCACGCGCCACGCGGGCGTCGGTGAGGAACATCGGGCGATATTCCTTCCACTGCTTCACACGTTCGGCGGGCCGGGAAATGGCGTCGAGGATGGCTTGCTTGCGCTGGGCTTCGCGGAACACGCCCATCAGCTGCTCACCGGCGAAACCGTAGTCACGGGTCATCTCACCGACAAACTCGGCGACCTGGGGCGAACCGTCATAGTCGCCGGCCTGCGCTTCCTGCACAGCGGCTCCCAGCAGGCCCAACAGGCCCATCCAGGACACGTGCCGAGCCGCCCAGCCGCGCATTACTTGCATTGACATCTTCACCTTATTCAAACCTGTGCGATCCACTTGCGATGGGTATGGATCGACATCAAAACCCCAAACGCTGACATCAATGTCACCAGCGAAGTTCCGCCGTAGCTAATGAACGGCAACGGCACCCCAACCACCGGCAACAGGCCACTGACCATACCGATGTTGACGAAAACATAAACAAAAAACGTCATGGTAAGGCTGCCGGCAAGCAATTTGCCGAACAGCGTTTGCGCCTGGGCAGTAACCACCAGGCCGCGACCGATCAGCAGCAAGTAAATCAGCAACAGGGCGCAAATGCCCACCAGGCCGAACTCCTCTCCCATCACCGCGATAATAAAGTCGGTGTGGCTTTCCGGCAAAAAGTCCAGGTGCGACTGGGTGCCCAGCAGCCAGCCCTTGCCGAACACACCGCCGGAACCAATGGCAGCCTTGGACTGGATGATGTTCCAGCCGGTGCCCAGCGGGTCGCTCTCCGGGTCGAGGAACGTGAGGATTCGCTGCTTCTGGTAGTCGTGCATAAAGAAGAACCACATGGCCACGGCCACCGGCACCGCCGCGGCCAGCACGCTGAGGATCCAGCGCCAGCGCAGGCCGCCCATGAACAGCACGAACGCGCCACCCGCGAGGATCAGCAGCGAGGTACCGAGGTCGGGCTGGCGCACGATCAGCACAAACGGCACGCCGATCAATATCAGGCTGATGCCCACGTGCTTGAGCTGGGGCGGCAATGTGCGTTTTGACAGGTACCAGGCAATGGTCGCCGGCATCAAAATCTTCATGAATTCCGACGGCTGGAAGCGAATCACCCCCGGGATGTTGATCCAGCGGGTGGCGCCCATGGCGTTGTGGCCCATCACATCCACCACCACCAGCAGCAACACGCCCGCCACATAGCCCAGCGGCACCCAGCGCGCCATGAAGCGCGGCTCCAGCTGGGCGATCACCACCATCGACAACAGGCCCAGACCAAACGAGGACGCTTGCTTGATCAGCAGGTCCCAGTTCTTGCCACTGGCCGAATACAACACGAACAAGCTGCCCGCGGCCAGGGTCAGCAGCAGGATCAGCAACGGGCCATCAATGTGCATGCGCTGCAGCAAGGTGGCACGACGGCGCATCACATCCTCGCTGGAGAGGATGCGGTCAAAATTACTCTTCAAGGGCCGTAGCCTCCAGGCTGGATGGGGGGCCGCCATATTCGGGCTTGAGCTTGCCGTCTTCGGCCAACAGCCAGGCATCCATGATTTGCCGCACCACGGGCGCAGCCACGCCGGAACCGGACTCACCGTTCTCGACCATCACGGCCACGGCGATTTTCGGGTTGTCGGCCGGGGCAAAGCCGACGAACAAGGCGTGGTCACGGTGGCGCTCCTGAACCTTGGAGCGGTCGTATTTCTCGCCCTGCTTGATCGCCACCACCTGGGCGGTACCGCTCTTGCCGGCAATCCGGTACTGCGCACCGACCGCCGCTTTACGCGCGGTGCCCCGGGCGCCGTGCATCACTTGCTGCATGCCATGGTTGACCTTGGTCCAGTCGGACGGGTCGCGCAGCACAATGTCGGGAATCGGGTTTTCATCCACCGGGCGTTCGCCCTCGATGGTCTTGGCCAGGTGTGGGCGGTTCCACACACCTTTGTTGGCCACCAGTGCCGTGGCCTGGGCCAGTTGCAGCGGCGTGGCCTGCATATAGCCCTGGCCGATCCCCAGGATCAGGGTTTCGCCCGGGAACCACGCCTGGCGGCGGGTCGCTCGCTTCCATTCGCGGGACGGCATCAAGCCTGGGGATTCTTCGAACATGTCCAGAGACACTTTCTGACCCAGGCCGAACTTGCCCATGTAGGTCGACAACCGATCAATCCCCAGCTTGTGGGCCAGGTCATAGAAGTAAGTGTCGTTGGAACGCATGATCGCCGTGTCGAGGTCCACATAGCCGTCGCCGGTGCGGTTCCAGTTACGGTATTTGTGATCGTAGTTGGGCAACATGTAGTAACCGGGGTCGAACACGCGGCTCGACGCCGTGACCACACCCGAGTCCAGGCCGGCAATCGCCACGGCTGGCTTGATGGTCGAGCCCGGCGGGTACAGGCCGCGCAAAACCCGGTTAAACAGTGGCCTGTCGATGGAATCGCGCAGCTCGGCGTAAGCCTTGAAGCTGATCCCGGTGACAAACAGGTTGGGGTCAAAACTTGGCTGGCTGACCATCGCCAGCACTTCGCCGGTGTTCGGGTCCAGCGCCACCACCGCGCCACGGCGACCGCCCAGGGCCATCTCCGCGGCTTCCTGCAACTTGATGTCCAGGCTCAGGACAATGTCCTTGCCGGGCACCGGGTCGGTGCGCTTGAGCACCCGCAGCACGCGGCCACGGGCGTTGGTCTCGACTTCCTCGTAACCCACCTGGCCATGCAGTTCCGGCTCGTAGAAGCGCTCGATGCCGGTCTTGCCGATGTGATGGGTGCCGCTGTAATTGACCGGGTCGAGGGTCTTGAGCTCTTTCTCGTTGATCCGGCCCATGTAGCCGACCGAATGCGCGAAGTGCGCCCCTTGCGGGTAGTGACGCACCAACTGCGCCACCACTTCCACACCCGGCAGCCGGAACTGGTTCACCGCGATCCGGGCGATCTGCTCTTCGGTCAGCTCGAACAGGATCGGCACCGGCTCGAATGGCCGTCGCCCCTGCTTCATGCGTTTTTCGAAGATCACCCGGTCTTCCGGCGTCAGCTGCAGCACCTCCACGATCACATCGAGGATTTGCTGCCAGTCGCCGGAGCGTTCGCGGGTCATGCTCAGACTGAAGCTGGGCCGGTTATCCGCGACCACCACACCATTACGGTCGAAAATCAGCCCACGAGTCGGCGGAATCGGCTGCACGTGCACCCGGTTGTTTTCCGACAGCGTGGAGTGATAGTCGTACTGGATCACCTGCAGGAAATACAGGCGGGCGATCAGCACACCCAGCAATACCACCACCAAAATCGCGCCGAACACCACCCGCGCGCGTACAAGACGTGCGTCTTTCTCGTGGTCCTTGATGCGGATCGGCTGGGTCATCAGGCAGGGCGCAGATTATTTGTGATAAGGGTGCCCGGACAGGACTGTCCAGGCGCGATACAGCTGTTCACCGATCAGAATCCTTACCAGCGGGTGCGGCAGCGTCAGCGGCGACAGCGACCAGCGCTGGTCAGCCCGCGCGCAGACTTGCGGCGCCAGCCCCTCGGGGCCGCCGACCATGAAGTTGACCGTGCGCGAATCCAGGCGCCAGCGGTCCAGTTCCACCGCCAACTGCTCGGTGCTCCAGGGCTTGCCGTGCACTTCGAGGGTCACGATCCGCTCGTTGGGCCCGACCTTGGCCAACATGGCTTCGCCTTCCTGACGGATAAAGCGGGCCACGTCGGCATTCTTGCCCCGGGTATTGAGCGGTATTTCCACCAGTTCCAGCGCCAGTTCGGATGGCAGGCGCTTGGCATATTCATGCCAGCCTTCTTCCACCCACTTGGGCATGCGTGAACCGACAGCGATCAGACGCAGGCGCACAGCCGTTCCTTATTCCTGGTCTTTGTTGAGCTTGTCGAAGTGCGCGTGGCCAACTTCAGGGCTGTGGTGCTTGCCATCAGCGGCACGGCTCTGTTCGGCGCCTTTCCACAGACGCTCCAGGTCGTAGAACTGACGGGCGTTGCTGGTCATCATGTGAACGATCACGTCGTCCATGTCCAACAGCACCCAGTCGCTGTCGCCCTTGCCTTCTTCACCCAGTGGCTTGACGCCTTGGGCTTTGACCGCTTCGCGAACCTTGTCCAGCATCGCGCCGATCTGGCGGTTGGAGGTACCGGTGGCGATGATCATGAAGTCGGTGATGCTCTGCTTGTCGCGCACGTCCAGGACTTGAATGTCCTGGGCTTTAACGTCTTCCAGGGCAGCCACGGCAACCTTGACCAGCTCTTCGCCGGCCAGCTCAGGGCCGGTGTGGGCTTCTACTGGCAGAGGAGCGCTCTTGAACGTGCCTTTGCGCTTAACTTTGCTTACGTCTTTGTTCGTCATATAAAACTCGTTTTGCTCGTATGTTCGGGCGCTCGCTGCACGAATGTTCGTGCGTTCAAGCGCGCCTTTTCAGTTCGACGCACGGTAAAGCCCGTGCGCATCGATGTAGGCCAGGACCGCGTCAGGCACCAGGAAACGTACCGACTTCCCGCTGGCCAGCAGTTGACGGATCTGGGTGGCAGACACCGCAAGCGGGGTTTGCCAGACGAATGCAATATTCCCGCTCGGCCCGGTCAGGGCCAATGGGTCACTTACCGACCGCGCTGCCAGCAGGTTGCGCAAGGCATCCGGCGATTCTGCGTCGGCATCCGGGCGTTGCAGCACCAGGATGTGGCAATGCTGGAGCAACTCTTCCCAGCGGTGCCAAGTGGGCAGGCCGCAAAACGCGTCCCAGCCCAAAAGTAGAAATAACTGGTCATCCGCGGCCAACTCGGCCCGCATCAGTTCCAGGGTGTCGACAGTGTAGGACGGTTTGTCGCGCTTGAGTTCGCGGTCGTCCACCACCAGCGGTGCAATGCCGGCCACAGCGAGGCGGACCATCTCCAGGCGCTGCTGCGCAGACACTTGCGGCGTGTCGCGATGGGGCGGCCGGGCATTCGGTGCCAGGCGCAGCTCATCCAGCCCGAGGGCTTCGGCGACTTCCAGTGCACTGCGCAAATGGCCAATGTGCACGGGGTCGAAGGTGCCGCCGAGCAGCCCGATGCGTTTACCCATCAAGTGCGCACATGACCGTCACCGAACACCACGTACTTCTCGCTGGTCAGCCCTTCCAGGCCAACCGGGCCGCGTGCGTGGAGCTTGTCGGTGGAAATACCGATCTCCGCCCCCAGGCCATATTCGAAGCCGTCGGCAAAGCGCGTGGAGGCGTTGACCATCACCGAAGCGGAATCCACTTCGTTGAGGAAACGCCGGGCATCGCTGAAATGCTCGGTGACAATGGCATCGGTGTGCTTGGAGCCGTATTGGTTGATGTGGTCGATGGCCTGGTCCAGGTCGTCAACGATGCGGATCGACAGGATCGGCGCCGTGTACTCGGTGTACCAGTCCTGCTCGGTGGCTTCGATCACGTCGCTGCCGAGGATCGCCCGGGTGCGCTCGCAACCACGCAGTTCAACGCCCTTGTCGCGGTAGATGGCAGCCAGCGGCGGCAGCACGCGCTCGGCGATGCCGGCGTGCACCAACAGGGTTTCCATGGTGTTGCACGGGGCGTAGCGGTGGGTCTTGGCGTTGTCGGCGATGCGGATCGCCTTGTCGAGGTCGGCGGCGATGTCGATGAACACGTGGCAGACGCCATCCAGGTGCTTGATAACCGGCACCTTGGCATCACGGCTCACACGCTCGATCAGGCTCTTGCCACCGCGTGGCACGATCACGTCGACGAACTCGGGCATGGTGATCAATGCGCCAACGGCGGCGCGGTCGGTGGTTTCAACCACTTGCACCACTTCGGCCGGCAAATCGGCCACGGCCAGGCCCTGCTGAATGCACGCGGCGATGGCACGGTTGGAATTGATGGCCTCGGAGCCGCCCCGCAGGATGGTGGCGTTGCCGGACTTGAGGCACAGGCTCGCGGCGTCGATGGTCACGTTCGGGCGCGACTCATAGATGATACCGATCACGCCCAGGGGCACGCGCATCTTGCCGACCTGGATGCCCGAAGGCAGGTAGCGCATGTCGCGGATTTCACCGATGGGGTCCGGCAGCTTGGCCACCTGACGCAAACCTTCGATCATGTCGTCGATGCGGTCTGGCGTCAGCGCCAGGCGGTCCAGCAAGGCAGGCTCCAGGCCGTTGGCACGGCCATTGGCCAAATCCAGTTCATTGGCAGCCGTCAGCTCGGAGCGCGAGGCATCCAGAGCGTCGGCAGCCGCCAGCAAGGCGCGGTTCTTCTGCGCAGTGCTCGCACGGGCGATCAACCGCGAGGCCTGACGGGCAGCGCGACCCAGGCGGGTCATGTAGTCAAGAACGGACTCAGTCATGGTCTGGTGGGGTCTTGGCAAAGAGGAAAGCGGCAGATTATAGCTGTGACGCAGCGCGACTGACAGCGGTGAGGGGCGGATGGTCGAAATGAACTGTAAAAACCCGACGTTCAGCGGGAATTAAGGCTGGAGTTGTTATCATCCTGTCACATTTAGCCGTGTTACCTTTGGTCGCCATGCCCACTCTTGCCCCGCCAACCCCTGTAAACGCCCTGCCCGACGGCTTTTTCGACCGCGACGCGCAACTGCTCGCGCGGGAATTGCTGGGAAAAGTGATTCGCCATCGCGTGGGCGATTTGTGGCTGTCGGCGCGAATTATCGAAACCGAAGCCTATTACCTCGCCGAAAAAGGCAGCCACGCGTCCCTGGGCTACACAGAAAAGCGTAAGGCTTTGTTTCTGGATGGCGGGCACATCTACATGTACTACGCCCGCGGCGGTGATTCGCTGAACTTCAGCGCCCACGGCCCAGGCAATGCGGTGCTGATCAAATCGGCCTATCCATGGGTCGATGAGTTGTCCGGCCCGGCCAGCCTGGCCCAGATGCTGTTGAACAACCCGGATGCCAGTGGCCGGCCTCGCACCTCGCAAAAGTTGTGTGCCGGCCAGACCCTGCTGTGCAAGGCCTTGGGCTTGAAGGTGCCGATGTGGGATGCCAAGCGCTTTGATCAGGAGCTTCTGTACGTCGAAGACGTGGGTCTGGCACCCGGGCAGATTATCCAGACCACCCGCCTGGGCATTCCCGGCGGGCGCGATGAACACCTGATGTACCGTTTTGTGGATGCCGGTTACGCCCCGTATTGCACTCGGAACCCGCTGCGCCGGGGCCAGGTCGAAGGTCGCGACTATTTTTTGATTTGAAAACATACATAAACCTGTAGGAGCCCGGCTTGCCGGCGATAGCGGACCCAAGGACGCCATCGCCGGCAAGCCGGGCTCCTACAAGGACGATCTACAAAAGGGAGTTGTTTTTATGGGCCCATGGCTCGATGGAATTACCGGCTGGCTGTCCCTGAACCCGCAATGGCTGGCGGTGGCGGTGTTTGTCGTGGCGTGCGTGGAGTGCCTGGCAATCGCCGGCCTGATCGTACCGGGCACGGTATTGCTGTTTGCCATCGCTGCATTGGCTGGCAGTGGCGCGTTGCCACTAGGAGAAACCCTGTTGCTGGGCTTCCTTGGCGGCGTGGTGGGTGATGTTGTTTCCTACTTCCTGGGGCGCCATTTCCATCAGAATATCCGGCGTCTCCCCGGCCTGCGGCACCACCCTGAATGGATCAGCGGTGCGGAGACCTACTTCCACAAGTACGGCATCGCCAGCCTGCTGGTAGGACGTTTTATTGGCCCGCTGCGGCCGATGTTGCCGATGGTCGCGGGCATGTGCGACATGCCCTTCCCGCGCTTTGCTGCGGTGAGCCTGCTGGCCGGCGCAGGCTGGGCGGTGGTGTACCTGCTACCAGGCTGGGCCACCGGCGCGGCCTTGCGCCTGCCATTGCCAGAAGGTTTCTGGCCAGAGGCCGGCATCGTCGCCGCGTGCCTCGCCGTATTGATCGGCGTAAGCCTCAACAGCAGCCTGCGCGGCCATCGGCGCGCCACGCTGTGGATTGGCTGCATCGGTGGTGCATTGCTGATCGCACTGTTTATTGGCTATCCGCACCTGAACGACTTTGACCAGGGCTTGATGGCGCTGGTGCAGGAACACCGCGGCCCGGCGATCGACCGGGCCATGGTGATGGTGACCCAGCTCGGGGAGTTCAAGAAGATGTTTGTCGCCAGCGCCGTGTTGACGGGCCTGCTGGTCGTGATGCGCCAATGGCGCCAGGCAATCTTTGTCGGCGCCACCCTGCTGGGCGCCGCGCTGATCAACACCGGGACCAAGCTGTTTTTTGCGCGGATGCGCCCGGAAGTGCTGACCGACCCACTCACCAGTTTCAGCATGCCCAGCGGCCACGCATCCGGCTCGTTTGCGTTCTTTCTGGCATTGGCAGTGCTGGCCGGCCGTGGTCAACCGACCCGCCTGCGCCTGACCTGGCTGGTGCTGGGCTGCATTCCCGCCGCCACCATCGCGATTTCCCGGGTGTACCTGGGCGCGCACTGGCCGACGGATATCCTGGCGGGCACCCTGCTGGCGATGACGGTCTGTGCCTTCAGCCTGACCTTCAGCCAGCACCGCAGCCTGTTGCCGCCGATGCCGCCGAAAGTCTGGTGGTTGATCCTGCCGGTGTGTGGCGCAGTGCTCGGCGCGATTGCGTTTACCGGCACGTCCCATGCGCTGCTCAGGTACGCCTACTGAGTAAACAGTTCGCCCTGCAGCTCATCCAGTAATAGCTGGATCGCGTCCAACCGTTGCTGCGGGTCGTCAAGTTGCAGCAGGTCGATCTTGTCGGCCTCGGTGAAGGGCAGCAAGTAGGCCAACTGATTGCCCAGCGCTTGCTGGCCATCGGCATGAGTGCCCATGTCCAGCGACGCAACCATCGGATGCTCGGCCAGGGCGTGGAGCAGCGCCAGCAGGTCAGCGTCCTCCTCTTCCAGCGGCTGCTCGGGCTGTTCGTCCAGCCACTGCACTTGTGCCACCAGCAGTTGGTCCTTCTGCACACCGGCATCACGCACGCGGAAACGCCGGCCGCCCTCGACCCGAATTCCCAGCAGGCCATTGTCCTGCTGCTTGAAGTCGCGAATCAGTGCTTCGCAGCCAATCAACGCATAGCCATCCGGCGCCAGCCCCACTTCCTTGCCGTCGAGGATGCACACCACGCCAAAGCTTTCGCCCTTTTTCATGCAGCGGCTGATCATGTCCAGGTAGCGCGCCTCGAACAATTGCAGGTCAAGGGTGCACCCGGGAAACAGCACGGTATTGAGCGGGAAAAGCGCCAGACTCATAAAGGTTTCCTTAAACCCGACTTAAATAACCAGCGACACGGCCAACGGCAGGAAGACTGCCGTGGCCACGCCCATCAAACTCATGGCCAGCGCCGCAAAGGCGCCGGTCTCTTCGCTTTCCTGCAAGGCCACCGAGGTGCCCACGGCGTGAGCGGTCATGCCCAATGCCATGCCGCGCGCCTCGGGGCTGTGCACGCCCAGGCGCGACAAATACGCCGGCCCGATCATCGCGCCGATCACCCCGGTGATCAGCACAAACACTGCCGCCAATGCCGCCACGCCGCCGATCTGCTCGGCCACCAACATCGCAATCGGCGAGGTCACGGACTTGGGCGCCATGGTCATCAGCATCATGTGTTCAGCGCCAAACCACCACCCCAACAGCACGCACAGGCCGGTGGCCAATACACCGCCCACCACAAGCGTAGTAAAAATCGGCCAGAACAATTGGCGAATCCGTCGCAGATTCAGGTAAAGCGGCACCGCCAGGGCTACCGTCGCCGGGCCCAGCAGGATGCTCATGATCTCGGTGCTCTTGCGGTACTCGGCGTACGTCAGGCCACACCCAAGTAACACGCCGATCACCAGCAGCATCGACACCAGCACCGGCTGCAGGAAAATCCAGCGGGTTTTCTCGAAACCGGCCAGCACCAGTTGATAGGCGCCAAGGGTGATGCCAATGCCGAACAGCGGATGATGGATGACTGCCGTCCACGCGCCGTCCCAGTCGAAGATCATTGCCCCTTCTCCTTGCGCTTGACCATATGCTGCATCAGCACGCCGATAAAGCCCATGGCGATCACCAACGACAGCACCAACGCGCCGACGATAGCCCAGAAGTCGGCGGCGATGTCCTTGGCATACACCATCACACCCACGGCCGGCGGCACCAGCAGCAACGGCAGGTAGCGCAGCAGGCTGCTCGCCGCCTGGCTCAGGGGCTCACCGACTTCGCCGCGCCATATCAGGAATGCCAGCATCAACAGCAGGCCAATAATCGGCCCCGGCAACACCGGGACAAACAAATGATTGAGCGCCGTGCCGAGCAATTGGAACAGCACCAGCCATGTCAGACCGCGTAACAGCATCGTTCTCCCCCCCTGAAACGTACCGGCATTATAAGCACGCCGTCCCTATGGAACGGCATTCGCCAAAAGCATGGTGGGTTGACCGGCCCAAGTGCCCGTGATGATCTACATTGGTTCTCGGGACCGGTCCAAAAATACAAAATGATGAACCAAGGAGAGTCGCAATGCCCTCAGTACCCGTAGCGCAACTCAAGGATTATGTCGGCAAGGAACTGGGACGTTCCGCATGGCTCACTATCGATCAGGCACGCATCAACCTGTTCGCCGAGGCCACCGGCGATTTTCAGTTCATCCATGTCGACCCGGTTAAAGCCGCCCAGACACCGTTCGGCGGCACCATTGCCCACGGTTTCCTGTCGCTGTCGCTGATACCCAAGTTGATCGAAGACATCCTGATCATGCCCGAAGGCCTGAAGATGGCGGTCAACTATGGCCTGGACAGCGTACGCTTCATCCAGCCGGTGAAGGTCGATTCCAGGGTGCGGCTGGCCGTGACCCTGACCGACGCCACCGAGAAGAAGCCCGGGCAATGGTTGCTCAAGGCCACCTGCACCCTGGAAATCGATGGCCAGGAAAAGCCTGCCTATATAGCCGAGTCGCTGTCACTCTGCTTCGTCTGAGCCCTGCTGTGGTGAGCCTGGCCGCTCACCACAATTCATGTAAATTTATGTATAGATCTCGCAGCTGCGGCATACTCGGCGCTCAATTATCCGGATCCCGCTATGCGCCCACTCGCTCCCCTTGCTCTTGCCCTGTTGCTCACCGCGTGTGGCGATGGCGAATCGCTGTTGCCGCCCGATGCGCGGCTGCCCGATGGCGGTCGCTACCGCGGCGATGTGGTCAATGGCTTGTTGCAAGGCCAGGGCCGGGTGGACTACCCCAATGGCAGTTGGTACGCCGGCCAGTTCGACAAAGGCCAGTGGCACGGCCAGGGCGAATGGCATGGCAGCAACGGCGAGGTCTATAAAGGCCAGTTCCAGCAAGGCCTGTTCGACGGCCAGGGCAGCCTGACCACGCTGGGCAACAGCTATGTCGGCGGTTTCAAGCAAGGCAAGCGCAACGGCGAAGGCACCCTCAAGGAAGGGCAGATGACCTATCGCGGCGAATTCAAGGACGACCAGTACTCCGGCTTAGGTCGCCTCGAACTGGCCGACGGCAGCCAATACCAGGGCCAGTTCGCCCACGGCAAGCCCAATGGTGAAGGCCAGCGCAACGACGACAGCGGCAACCAGTTCAGCGGCCACTTCGTGGATGGCCAACTGGAGGGCAACGGCACCTTCAACAGCGCCGATGGCGACATGTACATCGGCCATTTCAAACAGAACCAGCTCAACGGCAAGGGCCGCTACGAAAACGCCGACGGCGACGTGTGGATCGGCGAATTCAAGGAAGGCGCCCTCAGCGGCAAGGGCGAACTGATTGGTATCGACGGCAGCCACTACGTCGGGCAATTTGCTGATTGGCGCTTCACCGGCCCTGGCCGCCTGAACCTTACCGACGGCAGCTTCTATGTCGGCGGGTTCGACAGCGACAGCTATCAAGGGCGCGGCACCCTGGTACTCACCGACGGCACCGTGCAAGCCGGCACCTGGGTCAACGGCATGCGCGTGCGCGATGCCGATGGCAAGCTGTTGCCCGACCCACTGGAAACCGGCTTGCTGGCCCAAGGCCGCTTGCTCGATGCCGCCCTTGCTGCGGTGCCCGCTTCTACTTCGGCGGTAGAGCTCTATACCCTGGTGGTGGCCGGTGACGGTAAACAAAGCGTGTTCCTGCGTGAAGCCGACTACGTCAGCAACATGCTCGCCACCCGCTTTGGCGCCCGTGGCCAGATCCGCCTGGTGAACCACCGCGACCACATCGCCGACCGCCCCATGGCCACCCGCGAAAGCCTGCGCCGCTCGGTCCAGACCCTGGCCGAACGCAGTGGCCCCGAAGACCTGGTGTTCATCTACCTGACCAGCCACGGCACCCATGAGCACGAACTGGTGCTCGACCAGCCGCGCATGGAGCTGGCCGACCTGCCGGCCGATGAGCTGGCCGCCGTGCTCGCACCGCTGAAGAACCGCGACAAGATCATCGTGATTTCAGCCTGCTACTCCGGTGGTTTCATCCCGGCCCTGAAGGACGAGCACACCCTGATCATGACCGCCTCGCGGGCTGACCGCGTGTCGTTCGGCTGCTCTGAAGAAGCCGACTTCACCTACTTCGGTGATGCCCTCTTCGCCCAGGCCTTCAACCAGACCGACGACTTGCAGCAAGCCTTCAAGCTGGCGCAAACCCACGTGGCCGAACGCGAACAGGCAGATAACTTCGAGGCCTCCGAACCGCAGATCTGGGCTCCCAAGGGCGTGATTGCCCACTGGCAATTATTGCGTAAACAACAGGCACGAAAAGCGCTGGAAAGCGTCTCAATGAATAGCAAGGAAGCCAAGAGCAACTAAGCTGAATCTGTATAAGGGGGAAACATCATGTACCTGACGCCTCAGCACATATTGCTCGCCGGAGCCTCCGGCCTGACCGGGGAACACCTGCTGGACCGCCTGCTCAACGAGCCGACCGTGACCCGGGTGCTGGCACCGAGCCGCAAGCCTCTGGCCGAGCACCCGCACCTGGAAAACCCGGTGGGCGACCCGGCGGTGTTCTTGCCGCAACTGAGCGGCCAGGTGGACATCGCCTTCTGCTGCCTGGGCACCACCATCAAGCAGGCGGGCTCCGAAGAGGCCTTCCGCGCCGTCGACCTGGACATGGTCGTGGCTTTTGCCAAGCGCGCTCGGGAAATGGGCGCGCGGCACCTGATCGTGATCAGCGCGATTGGCGCCGACCCGAAATCCTCGATCTTCTACAACCGGGTCAAGGGCGAGATGGAACAGGCATTGAAGGCCCAGGGTTGGCCGCAACTGACCATCGTGCGTCCTTCGCTGCTGCTGGGTGAGCGGTTGGAGCCACGGCTGGCCGAACAACTGGCCGGGCCATTGTCGCGGCTGATTCCGGGCAAGTACCACGGCATTGAAGTGTGCGAGCTGGCGCGGGCGATGTGGCGGCTGGCGCTGGAAGAGCAGGATGGGGTGCGAGTTGTGGAGTCGGATGAGCTGCGCAAGCTCGGCAAGTAATTTTTCAGTGAGGCGACGGGCCTCATCGCGGGCAAGCCCGACTCCCACTTTGACCGCGCTGTCATGGCGAACACAGTCTCAAGTGGCAGCTGGCTTGCCTGCGATGAGGCCGGCACAGGCGCCGACCCTTTCAGGCCCTACAGCCCGCCCGTCGCGTTAAACCCAACCCCCAGCACCGTCAGCACCGACAGCGGCAACAGCAGCGTGTCAAGCAAGGCGCTGGCCGGCAGGTCGACATGGGGATAGCTCGGCGCCTCGGCACCAAAGCGGTCCATCGCGCAGCACCCGCCCTGAATCGCATACATGTCCAGCCGCGTCCCGGCGTACACCACCGGCGCGCCGGGTTGAGCCGCGTCCAGCGTGCGCGCAGTCGCGCAACCGCCCAGTTGCAGCGCCAGCAACACCATCAAGAGTTTATTCATCGCTGCTCAAATGGTGCTCGCCCCAACGCGGGAGCATGTCCTGGGGAATGTTCAGCAGGTTTAGAATCCGCGCCACCACAAAGTCCACCAGGTCATCGATGGTTTGCGGCTGGTGATAGAAGCCAGGCGATGCCGGCAAGATGGTCACGCCCATGTTCGACAGCTTGAGCATGTGCTCCAGATGAATGCTCGAATACGGCGCCTCGCGTGGCACCAGAATCAACTGGCGACGCTCCTTCAAGGTCACGTCTGCTGCACGCTCGATCAGGTTGTTGCAGGCGCCCGTGGCAATCGCCGACAACGTCCCGGTGGAACACGGCACCACCACCATCGCGGCCGGCGCGCCAGAGCCCGAAGCCACCGGCGACATCCAGTCTTCCTTGCCATAGACCTTGATCTGCCCCGCCGCCGCACCGGTGTACTCGGTGAGGAAGGCCTGCATCATCTGCACCTTGGGCGGCAACGCGACATCGGTCTCGGTGGCCAGCACCAGTTGCGCCGCCTTGGAGATCAGGAAGTGCACCTCGCGGTCTTCGCGCACGAGGCAGTCCAGCAGGCGCAAGCCATACGGCGCGCCCGAGGCGCCGGTCATCGCCAGGGTGACGCGTTCCGGGCCGCTCATTTCAGTGCCTCAGCCAGTTTGCCGTGCAGGCCGCCGAAGCCGCCATTGCTCATGATCACCACGTGGGTGCCTGGCTTGGCCAGGTGCTTCACGTGTTCGATGATGCCTTCCAGCGAGTCGCAGCAGATCGACGGCACCGTGCACAGCGCGGCGATGGCGGGCAGGTCCCAGCCAAGATTGGCCGGTGCATACCAAAACACGTGGTCGGCATCGTTGACGCTTTCCGGCAAACCATCACGGTGGGCGCCCAGCTTCATGGAGTTGGAGCGTGGTTCGATAATCGCGATCACCTGGGCGTCGCCTACACGTTTGCGCAAGCCATCCAGGGTGGTGGCGATTGCCGTCGGGTGGTGGGCAAAGTCGTCGTAGATGGTAACCCCATTCACTTCAGCGACCTTTTCCATCCGGCGCTTGACGCTCTTGAATGCGCTCAGGGCCGCGATGCCCATGGACGGCACCACGCCGACATGCCGCGCAGCCGCCAAGGTGACCAACGCATTGGCGACGTTATGCTGGCCCGTCATGTCCCAATCGACGATGCCTTGAGCGACGCCTTCGAACAGGACCTCAAATTTCGAACCGTCTTCACTCAGCAGCTTGACCTGCCATTGGCCGCCCGCACCGGTGGTTTGTACCGGGGTCCAGCAGCCCATCTCAATCACGCGTTGCAGGGCCGGCTCGGTGGTGGGGTGAATCACCAGGCCTTCGCTTGGAATGGTACGCACCAAGTGGTGGAACTGCCGCTCAATGGCCGCCAGATCAGGGAAGATGTCTGCATGATCGAACTCCAGGTTATTCAGGATCGCCGTGCGCGGGCGATAGTGAACGAACTTGGAGCGTTTGTCGAAGAACGCGCTGTCGTATTCGTCAGCCTCGATAACAAAAAACGGCGTGTCACCGAGGCGCGCCGACACCGAGAAATTCTGCGGCACGCCACCAATCAGGAACCCCGGGCTCATGCCCGCGTGCTCCAGTACCCAGGCCAGCATGCTGCTGGTGGTGGTCTTGCCGTGGGTACCGGCCACGGCCAGCACCCAACGGCCCTGCAGCACATGGTCGGCCAGCCATTGCGGGCCCGACACATACGGCAAACCTTTATTCAGCACATATTCCACCGCCGGATTGCCGCGGCTCATGGCATTGCCGATCACCACCAGGTCGGGGGCCGGATCGAACTGCGCCGGGTCGTAGCCTTGAGTCAGCTCAATGCCCTGGGCTTGCAGTTGCGTGCTCATGGGCGGGTAAACGTTGGCATCGGAGCCCGTCACATGGTGGCCCAACTCTTTGGCCAACACCGCCATCGAGCCCATGAACGTACCGCAAATACCGAGAATATGAATGTGCATAGTCGACCTCGTAAAACATCGAGGCAGGTTAGCGTAGGGTGGGAAAATTCGCACTCTTTAGCTAACGGGCGATCCCGTGTTTACGCAGTTTTCGATACAACGTGTTGCGGCTGACACCCAGCTGCTCCGCGGTGTGGCTCATGTGCCAGCGCTGCTGCCCCAGGACATTGAGCAACGCCAGGCGCTCCGCATCGTCCAGGGGGGAATCCGAAGGGTCCTCCACTACCACAGGCTGCGGGCGCGCCTGGCGGATGACCGCCGGCAAGTCCTCAAACCCAATCCGCCCGTCGTCACACAACGCCGCCAGGGTGCGCAATACCGTACGCAACTGCCGCACATTGCCTGGCCAGGCAAAGGCCAGGAGCGCCTGGCGCGCGGCGCTGTCCAGCAATACCGGCTGGTCGCCCGCCTCCTCTGCCAGCAAAAAGTCCAGCAACTGCGTCTTGTCGCTGCGCTCGCGCAATGGCGGCAAGGCGATTTCCAGACCATTGAGCCGGTAGTACAGGTCTTCGCGAAAGCTGCCGTCCTGCACGCGCTCCAGCAAATTACGGTGGGTGGCGCTGATGATTCTGACGTTCACCGCCTGCGGCTCGCCGCCGATAGGCACCACCAGTCGGTCTTCCAGCACCCTTAATAGCCGGGTTTGCAAGGCCAGTGGCATGTCGCCGATCTCATCCAGAAACAATGTGCCGCCATCCGCTTGTTGCAGCTTGCCGCGCATGCCTTCCTTGCGGGCGCCGGTGAAACTGCCGCCGCGATAACCGAACAGCTCGCTTTCGATCAGGCTTTCGGGGATGGCCGCACAGTTCAGCGCGATAAAGGCTTTGTCGGCCCGCAGGCTGGCATGGTGCACCGCCTTGGCAAACGCCTCCTTTCCGGAGCCGGTTTCGCCATTGACCAGCAACGGCACGTCGCGCTCAAACACCCGCAACGCCTTGCGAAAATCGTTTTGCAGCGCAACATCCCCCAGGCAAATGCCCGGCAGCCGCGGCCGTTCGGGTAAAACCTGTGGCACCGGGGCAGGTACGCTGCGTGGCTGGCCGCGCAGTACTGCGAACAACCCTCTGCCATCACGGGTACGCAGCGGCCAACTGGCGCTGGCATTGACGCTGGCACGCCCGAGCAACTCATCCAGCGAACAATCGAAAAACGCCTCCACCGGCTGCCCCAGCAACCCGCCACGAATTTGCCCGAGCAGGTTCAACGCACTCTGGTTGACCGCACAAATGCGCCCTTCGCCATCGAACGCCAGCAACCCTTCGCTGAACAGGCCCACAGATTCGGCCTGCAAATGAAAGCGCAGCAACCAGTGGTTTTCAAAATGCCGCAGGAAGTAACAGCTCTCGATCATCTTTGCCGAAAGATTGACCAGCGCCATGGTGTGGAACTGGCTTTGACGCGACACCGCTTCCCGGGCCGAAGACACATCCAGCACCGCCAGCAACTCGCCATGCGGGTCAAATACCGGGCTGGCCGAGCAGGTAAGGCCGGTATGCCGGCCACGGAAGTGTTCGTCACGATGAATGGTCAGGGACTGGCGCTCCACCAGGCAGGTGCCGATGCCGTTGGTGCCTTCGCAGGCCTCGCTCCAGTCGGCGCCCAGCCACAGCCCGGCACGCTCGAAGATCTTGCGCTCGCTGGGTGCGGTGACACAGTTGAGAATCACCCCGCGCGCATCGGTCAGCAATACTGCATGGCCGGCGCCGGAGAGCTGCTGATGCAGGCTGTTCATTTCGCTGCCGGCGATGCTCAACACTTGCTGCAGGCGTTCGCGACTTTCCAGCAGGCGACCATGTTCGAGCACCGTGGGGGCCATGGTGAGTGCGGGGTCGAGGTGGTAGTCCTCAAGGCAACGCAGCCAGGAGCGGGCGATAGACGGGTCGCTGCCGGGGCCGTGCAACGGGTCCTGGCCACGGGTGACAGTCAGGACTTGCTGGGCATGGCGACTGAAATGATCGTTTTGCATGTTCTTATTATTCTCCCTGCGTGAACTACATCACCAACAGACCGCGCGCGAATGCCCAGCATCCTCCAGCGCCCCGACCATTGCAATCCCGACCAGACCCATGGGTCACAGGCTGTACCGTTTATGGCACAAACTGTCACCCAGGCTGTACCGACTGTGTCACAGCAACGGTTTGCGACAAAGCCCAACCCCTTGATTTACGGGCACTGCAAGGCACTGGCCCGACCTTTGCTCTACGCTTTACCAAGCACAACCGTGCGTCCTCCAATAAACACAAAAGCCAGGAGATACCCACCATGCGTTACGCACACCCCGGTACTGAAGGCGCTATCGTTTCGTTCAAGGCCAAGTACGGCAACTACATCGGCGGTGAGTTTGTCGCGCCGGTCGACGGCAACTATTTCACCAACACCTCGCCGGTCAACGGCAAGCCCATCGCCGAATTCCCGCGTTCCACGGCCAAGGATATCGACAAGGCCCTGGACGCCGCTCACGCCGCCGCTGACGCC
Source organism: Pseudomonas sp. A125 (assembly GCF_055409485.1). Lineage (NCBI taxonomy): Bacteria > Pseudomonadati > Pseudomonadota > Gammaproteobacteria > Pseudomonadales > Pseudomonadaceae > Pseudomonas > Pseudomonas sp. A125. The sequence continues at coordinate 104,963 of NZ_JBUZVP010000016.1, read as the reverse complement.
TGGGGCAAAACCTCGGCCCAGGACCGCTCGCTGGTGCTGCTGAAAATCGCCGACCGCATTGAACAGAACCTCGAGCTGCTGGCCATCACCGAAACCTGGGACAACGGCAAAGCCGTGCGCGAAACCCTGAACGCCGACATCCCCCTGGCCGCTGACCACTTCCGCTACTTCGCCGGCTGCATCCGCGCTCAGGAAGGCAGCAGCGCCGAAATCAACGAACACACCGCCGCCTATCACTTCCACGAGCCATTGGGCGTGGTCGGCCAGATCATCCCGTGGAACTTCCCGCTGCTGATGGCCGCCTGGAAACTCGCGCCGGCCCTGGCCGCCGGTAACTGCGTGGTGCTCAAACCCGCCGAGCAAACCCCGCTGGGCATTAACGTGCTGATGGAACTGATCGGCGACCTGCTGCCGCCCGGCGTGTTAAACGTGGTTCATGGCTACGGCAAAGAAGCCGGCGAAGCCCTGGCCACCAGCAAGCGCATCGCCAAGATCGCCTTCACCGGTTCTACGCCCGTGGGCTCGCACATCATGCATGCGGCCGCCGAGAACATCATTCCGTCCACCGTTGAACTGGGCGGCAAGTCGCCGAACATCTTCTTCGCCGACATCATGAAAGCCGAGCCGCAATTCATCGAAAAAGCTGCCGAAGGTTTGGTGCTCGCGTTCTTCAACCAGGGCGAAGTGTGCACCTGCCCTTCGCGCGCGCTGGTGGAAGAGTCGATCTACGACGACTTCATGAAAGTGGTGATGAAGAAGGTCGAGTCGATCAAACGCGGCGACCCGCTGGACACCGACACCATGGTCGGCGCCCAGGCGTCCGAGCAGCAATTCGACAAGATCCTGTCGTACCTCGAAATCGCCAAGGGCGAAGGCGCCGAGCTGCTGACCGGCGGCAAGGTCGAGAAACTGACCGGCGACCTGGCCACCGGCTATTACATCCAGCCGACCCTGCTCAAGGGCACTAACAAAATGCGGGTGTTCCAGGAAGAAATCTTTGGCCCGGTGGTGAGTATCACCACGTTCAAGGACGAAGCCGAAGCCCTGGCGATTGCCAACGACACCGAGTTTGGCTTGGGTGCCGGTTTGTGGACCCGCGACATCAACCGCGCGTACCGCATGGGCCGGGCGATCAAGGCCGGGCGCGTGTGGACCAACTGCTATCACCTGTACCCGGCGCATGCCGCGTTCGGTGGTTACAAGAAGTCCGGTGTGGGCCGTGAGACCCACAAGATGATGCTCGATCACTATCAGCAGACCAAAAACTTGCTGGTGAGTTACGACATCAATCCGCTGGGCTTCTTCTAACTAACAACCCGCTCCCACATTTGAAATGCAATCAAGTGTGGGAGCTGGCTTGCTGTGGCGAGCGGGTTTGCCCCGCGCTGGGCTGCGAAGCAGCCCCGTCAATCGGTGGTGAACCCGACGGGGGACAAGCCCCCTCACCACAACAAGCCAGCTCCCACAGTTGATCTTCATAAGCCCTGCGCCTCTCATTCGGCTGAAGTAAGCCGGGATAAAACAATAAGAACTAAAGGTACTTTTTATGCCTAGCGAACCCACAGGGTCTTCCGTCGACTTTGAAAAAGTCGGTACCGAATACTTCCAACAACGCGAACTGAAAAAAGGCGCCGCCGGCTGGGTGCTGTTAGTTGGCCTCGGGGTTGCCTACGTGATCTCCGGCGACTACGCCGGCTGGAACTTCGGCCTGGCCCAGGGTGGCTGGGGCGGTATGTTCCTCGCCACACTGCTGATGGCCACCATGTACCTGTGCATGTGTTTCTCCCTGGCCGAACTCTCTTCCATGATTCCTACTGCCGGCGGCGGCTACGGCTTTGCCCGCAGCGCCTTCGGCCCCTGGGGCGGGTTCCTCACCGGCACCGCAATCCTGATCGAATACGCCATCGCCCCCGCCGCTATCGCGGTGTTTATCGGCGCCTATTGCGAGTCGCTGTTCGGCATCGGCGGCTGGATGATCTACCTGGCGTTCTACATCATCTTTATCGGCATCCACATCTTCGGCGTGGGTGAAGCGTTGAAGCTGATGTTTGTGATTACCGCTGTCGCCGCAATTGCCCTGGGCGTGTTCCTGGTGGCGATGGTGCCGCACTTCAGTGTCGCCAACCTGCTGGACATTCCGGTGACCGAGGCCAAGGGCGCCAGCACCTTTCTGCCGTTCGGCTATGTGGGCGTATGGGCGGCGATTCCCTATGCCATCTGGTTCTTTTTGGCCGTCGAAGGCGTGCCGCTCGCCGCCGAAGAAACCAAGAACCCAAAACGCGACCTGCCGCGCGGCCTGATCGGCGCCATTGTGGTGCTGGCCAGCTTCGCCCTGCTGATTTTGGTGATCGCCCCGGGCGGCGCCGGTGCCTACGCGCTGATGGCCTCGGGCAATCCGCTGGTGGAGGCGTTGTCCAAGGCGTACGGCGGCTCCACGTGGATGGGCCACTTCGTCAACCTGGTGGGCCTGGCCGGCTTGATCGCGAGCTTTTTCTCGATCATCTATGCCTACTCCCGGCAGATCTTCGCCCTGTCCCGCGCGGGCTACCTGCCGCGCAAGCTGTCGCAGACCAACAAGAGCAAGGCGCCAGTATTGGCCCTGATCATTCCCGGGATCATCGGGTTTGGTCTGTCGCTGACCGGCCAGGGTGATTTGCTGATCCTGGTCGCCGTGTTCGGCGCGACCATTTCCTACGTGCTGATGATGGCCGCGCACATCACCTTGCGCATCCGCCGCCCCAAAATGGACCGCCCGTACCGCACACCGGGCGGCGTCTTCACCTCGGGTGTCGCGCTGGTACTGGCCTGTATCGCCGTGGTGGCGGGCTTTCTGGTGGATCCGCGCGTGGTCATTGGCGCGGCGATCATCTATGGAGTATTAATTGCTTACTTTGCTTTCTACAGTCGGCATCACTTGGTAGCAGGCACGCCGGAAGAAGAATTTGCGGCGATCCAGGCCGCAGAGGCCGCCTTGCACTAAACGCCGTAAATCTCGGTGCGGGCGCTTTACTCACATTCTGCCCGCGCCGACAAGGAGACTCTGTATGGCAAGTTTTTCCCACGCGGTCGGCGCATTGACCTACCGCTTTGACAGCCTCAAGGACGTGATGGCCAAGGCCAGCCCGGCACGCTCCGGGGATTTCCTGGCCGGCGTTGCGGCGCAGAACGACGGCGAGCGGGTGGCGGCGCAAATGGCGCTGGCGAATATTCCGTTGAAGCACTTTCTTGAGGAAGTGTTGATCCCGTACGAAAGCGACGAAGTCACCCGGCTGATCATCGATACCCACGATAAACAGGCGTTTTCCGTGGTCAGCCACCTGACCGTCGGCGGTCTGCGGGACTGGCTGCTCAGTGACGCGGCCGACGAGCAAAGCCTGCGCGCCCTGGCGCCCGGGCTGACGCCGGAAATGGCCGCCGCCGTGTCGAAGATCATGCGCGTGCAGGACCTGGTCCTGGTGGCGCAGAAGATCCGTGTCGTCACCAAGTTTCGCGGCACAATGGGTCTGCGCGGGCGCCTGTCCACCCGCCTGCAGCCCAACCACCCCACCGACGAACCCGCCGGCATCGCCGCAAGCATTCTCGACGGCCTGCTCTACGGCAATGGCGACGCCATGATCGGCATCAACCCGGCCACCGACAGCATCGCCTCGATCTGCGCCATGCTGGAAATGCTCGACGCGATCATCCAGCGCTACGAAATCCCGACCCAGGCCTGCGTGCTCACCCACGTCACCACCTCCATCGAGGCCATCAACCGCGGCGTGCCGCTGGACCTGGTGTTCCAGTCCATCGCCGGCACCGAAGCCGCCAACGCCAGTTTCGGCATCAGCCTGAGCGTGCTGCAGGAAGGCTACGACGCGGGCTTGAGCCTGAACCGCGGCACCCTCGGGCAAAACCTGATGTATTTCGAAACCGGCCAGGGCAGCGCCTTGTCGGCCAACGCGCATTTTGGCGTCGACCAGCAAACCTGCGAAACCCGCGCCTACGCGGTGGCCCGGCATTTCAAGCCGTTTCTGGTGAACACCGTGGTCGGCTTTATCGGCCCCGAGTACCTGTACAACGGCAAGCAGATCATCCGCGCCGGCCTCGAAGACCACTTCTGCGGCAAGCTGCTGGGCGTGCCGATGGGGTGCGACATTTGCTACACCAACCACGCCGAAGCCGACCAGGACGACATGGACACCCTGCTGACCCTGCTGGGTGTCGCCGGGATCAACTTCATCATGGGCATCCCGGGCTCCGACGACATCATGCTCAACTACCAGACCACCTCGTTCCACGACGCGCTCTACGCCCGACAAACATTGGGTTTAAAGCCGGCGCCGGAGTTTGAACAGTGGCTGGCAAAAATGGGCATCTTCACGCAAGTCGACGGCAAGGTGCACTTCGGCAACAGCCTGCCGCCGGCATTCCGCCACGCCCTGGCGCAACTGGGATGAAGAAGGAACCGCCTGTGCACATCGACACCCCGGAGAACAACGTGGACAACCCGTGGCTGGAGCTGCGGCGCCTGACCCCGGCGCGGATCGCCCTGGGCCGTACCGGCACCAGCATCCCTACCGGCGCGCAGCTGGACTTTCAATTCGCCCACGCCCAGGCCCGGGACGCGGTACACCTGCCGTTTGATCATGTAGGGTTGAGCAGCCAATTGGCCGAACGTGGCCGCGACAGCCTGCTGCTGCACAGCGCCGCTGTGGACCGGCATAGCTACCTGCAACGCCCGGACCTGGGCCGACGCCTGAGCGATGAATCGGCCCAGGCCCTGCGGGATTACGCCGAAGCCAACCCGGGCGGCGTGGACCTGGCGGTGGTAGTGGCCGACGGCTTGTCGGCGCTGGCGGTGCATAAACATACGCTGGCGTTTCTTACACGTATGGAGGAGCAAACCCACACTGAAGGCTGGTCGCTGTCGCCGGTGATTCTGGTGGAGCAGGGCCGCGTGGCCGTCGCCGATGAAATCGGCCAGTTGCTGGGGGCGAAAATGGTGGTGATCCTGATCGGCGAACGGCCGGGGCTCAGTTCGCCGGACAGCCTGGGGCTGTACTTCACCTACAACCCCAGGGTCGGCCTCACCGACGCGTACCGCAACTGCATCTCCAATGTGCGCCTGGAAGGCTTGAGTTACGGCATGGCCGCGCATCGGCTGCTTTACTTGATGCGTGAGGCCTGTCGCCGGCAGCTGTCGGGGGTCAATCTCAAGGATGAAGCACAGATTCAGACACTTGAATCGGACGATCCCGACCTGATGAAAGGCAACTTCCTCCTCAGCCCACCGGAGGACTGATCCCTGCACGATTGCGCTTTTTCTGCGCTTTAGGCAGCATCAAGACACGGCCGCTCGAGTGGTCATACCCCATTGTAAGTTGAGGCCTGGCATGCGGATAACTCAAGCGACCCTGGAACACCTGGACCTGTTGACCCCGCTTTTCGTCAAATACCGCGAGTTTTACGGCGCATTGCCATTTCCTGATTCAAGCCGCGCGTTCCTCGAAAAACGCCTGCGCCGCAAGGAATCCGTGATCTACCTGGCACTTGCCGATGACGATGACAAAAAGCTGCTCGGCTTTTGCCAGCTGTATCCAAGTTTTTCCTCACTGTCCCTCAAACGCGTATGGATCCTCAACGACATCTACGTGGCCGAAGACGCTCGCCGCCAGCTGGTGGCCGACAACCTGATGCGTACCGCGAAGAAGATGGCCAAGGAAACTCACGCGGTGCGCCTGCGTGTGTCCACCAGCAGCGACAATCAGGTGGCGCAGAAAACCTACGAATCCATAGGTTTCAAGGAAGACACCGAGTTTAAAAACTACGTGCTCCCGATCAGTGAAGACTGACAAAAATTATCCCTGTAGGAGCAAGCTTGCTCGCGAACATCGATAACGATGACGCATTCTTAGTGAATGAACGCGGTGTGCTGAGGTTTTTCGCGAGCACGCCCGCTCCTATGGCGACATTCCCCGCTACAAAACCAACACGCTTTTCACGACTCTATCCGTATAATGCGGACCTTTCAGGGTCGTAAGAAATACGCCACAACCTTGTAGTCTTATTACCCGAAGCCTCCGCACAGGCCCGCTGAGCCAGGCCATTCACACAGGTGCCCTCCATGGATTTCAACCCGCTCGACCTTATCCTGCATCTCGACGTGTACCTCGACATGCTGGTGAGAAACTACGGAGTGTGGATCTACGCCATTCTGTTCCTGGTTATCTTTTGCGAAACCGGCCTGGTGGTCATGCCCTTCCTGCCGGGTGATTCGTTGCTGTTTATCGCCGGCGCCATCGCCGCAGGTGGCGGCATGGACCCGGTATTGTTGGGCGGCTTGCTGATGCTCGCGGCCATCCTGGGTGACAGTACCAACTACGTAATCGGACGAACGGCCGGGGAACGCTTGTTCAGCAACCCCAACTCGAAAATCTTCCGCCGCGACTATCTGCAAAAAACCCACGACTTCTACGACAATCACGGCGGCAAAACCGTAACCCTGGCGCGCTTCCTGCCGATCCTGCGGACCTTCGCACCGTTCGTTGCAGGCATCGCGAAAATGCCTTACCCGCGCTTCTTCGGTTTCAGCGTGTTCGGCACCATTTTGTGGGTGGGCGGCCTGGTGACCCTGGGCTACTTCTTCGGCAACGTGCCGTTCATCAAGAAAAACCTGTCGCTGCTGGTGGTGTTCATCATCCTGCTGTCGCTGGTACCGATGATCATCGGCGTGTTCCGCAGCCGCTTTGGCCGCAGCTCCTCCGAAGCCAAGCCGCAGTAACCGGCGATGTGGTCCCTCAGCGCCTGGCGTCGCCGGCGCCTGCTGGCCAGGCACCCGATTGCCGATGAAACGTGGCAGCGGGTGCGCCACCACCTGACCTTCCTCGACGGCATCACCGGCGAGCAAGACCAGTGGCTGCGGGAAGCCTGTGTGGTGTTCCTCGCCGAAAAGCACCTCACCGCCCTGCCCGGCGTCGAACTGCACCAGGAACAACGCCTGCTGCTCGCAGCCCAAGCGCAACTGCCGCTGATGAACCTTGGCGACCTCGACTGGTACCAGGGTTTCCACGAGATCGTGCTGTACCCCGACGACTTCCTCAGCCCCCAGCGTCATCGCGACGCCAGCGGCGTGGAACACGAGTGGGACGGCGAACACAGCGGCGAAGCCTGGCAACAGGGCCCCGTGATCCTCGCCTGGCCCGGCGTGCTGGCCAGCGGCAACTGGGAAGGCTACAACCTGGTCATCCACGAACTGGCCCACAAGCTGGACATGCTCAACGGCGACGCCAACGGCCTGCCACCGCTGCACAGCCACATGCGCGTGCAGGAATGGGCCAGCGTCATGCAAAGCGCCTTCGACGACCTCAACCGCCAGCTCGACCACAACCCGGACGCCGAAACCGCTATCGACCCCTACGCGGCGGAAAACCCGGCCGAGTTCTTCGCCGTCACCAGCGAGTACTTCTTCAGTGCCCCGGATTTGCTGGTCAGCAGCTATCCACAGGTGTACGAGCAACTGAGCCACTTCTACCGCCAGGATCCCCTGGCACGCTTGCATCTACTGCAGGCCGGCGACGTGCGGTATCAGACTGAACGCCAGGCGCCCTACGACGTCTGACGCATGGCATCGGCGTCAGAATATGCCTATAATCGCCGCCACTTTTAGGCCAATCCGGCCATGTTTCATGGCCAACTACGGGGGCAACGCCCAATGAGCTACAGCAAGATTCCGGCTGGCAAAGACCTGCCGAACGACATCTACGTCGCCATCGAGATTCCGGCCAACCACGCGCCGATCAAATACGAAATCGACAAAGACAGCGACTGCCTGTTCGTTGACCGTTTCATGGCCACCCCGATGTTCTACCCGGCCAACTACGGTTTCATCCCCAACACCCTGGCAGACGACGGTGACCCCCTCGACGTGCTGGTCGTGACCCCTTACCCGGTTACCCCAGGCTCGGTTATCCGCGCACGCCCGGTCGGCATCCTGAACATGACTGACGACGGCGGCGGCGATGCCAAAGTTATCGCAGTGCCACACGACAAGCTGTCCCAGCTGTATGTCGACGTGAAGGAATACACCGACCTGCCGCCACTGCTGCTGGAACAGATCAAACACTTCTTCGAGAACTACAAAGACCTCGAAAAAGGCAAATGGGTGAAGATCGAAGGCTGGGGCAATGCAGACGCCGCCCGCGCCGAGATCATGAAGTCGGTCGCTGCCTACAAAGGCTGATACCGCTACTCGTTAAAAAGAAGCCCCGATTAATCGGGGCTTTTTTTGTGGGAAAAATATAAACACTGAATGACTTGAATAAACACATCTACAGTAATCGTTTAACTAGTTTAGTTAACTAATTGAATCAGCCTACAATAAGGAAACACCTACATACAGCAACTCAACGCATGGTTTATTTGATCTGTTTTGACGGCCAGTAAACTCTGCGTTTATGAATACATCAGGTGATCGCTTAAGAGCGCTATTACGGGAAGTTCATCTTTCCGCTTCCGACTTCGCCAAGAACCGCGATGTTACGCCTCAACACGTAAACAACTGGTTCAAACGCGGCGTCCCCATGGGCCGACTCAACGAGTTCGCAGAACTGCTGTGCGTCACCAGCCGTTGGCTGCGCACCGGCGAGGGCCCCAAACATCCACCCGCCAACTACCTGCTGGAAGGAACCGATGCAGACATATCCCACCGTATAGCCCGCGAGAGCACCGGCAACTACATCGCCCACCCCGTCGCGGGCCCGGTAAAAATCGACGTGGAGATTCCCCTCCACCCCACCTTCACCTCAACCGAAAGCATCCGCCTCTCCCTGCACACCCTTGAAAGCATCGACGTAAGCCCGGAGCGGGCACTGGGTGCCTACATGGTCGGCAACAGCATGATCGACATCATCCAGGACGGAAGTACCCTTGCCATCGACTGCGGGCGCAAACAGATCATCGACGGCGAAATCTACGCGGTAGAGCACGACGGAATGTTGCGCATCAAATACCTCTACAACCGGCCAGGAGGCGGCCTGAGGATGCGTAGCCACAACAGCGCCGAGCATCCGGACGAGTTTTTGACCTATGAACAGCGCCACGAGCAGAACTTCGAAATTCTGGGTTGGGTGTTCTGGTGGGCGACCCTGAATAACCGCCGCCCGCCGGTGCCGTTGGATGCGCATTTATTGGGCTACGAAGGCTCTAAATCGGATCCGAAGCTGGGAAATTGAAGCGAATGTGGGTATTATGCGCCGCACATTTGGTAGGGGGCTGGCGTGAGCCGGTCCGCCCTGCCTGGCGATGCGGAGGAGTTCCCGCTGATGCCCCTTTATCACCTGGATGTGAGTTCAGGTGAACGATTTGAAGGCTGGTGAGGTTTACCAAAAATAAGCTGAACCAGTCCCCGAGAAGCCGGCCACAAGCCGGCTTTTTAATGCCCGGAAGAAAGTCGGAGCGCGAAGTTACCTCACCTCGGCTGCAAACAATCCAGCGCTCGATCCACCACCACCTTCGACATTTCCACCAAATGCATCACCGCCCGCTGCGCACCGTTCAGCGGCTCGGTCGACGCCTGGGCGGTCGCCACGGCGCAATGCAACAACTCGGCAGCGTGGGCCAAGGCGTCTTCGAAACTAAGGTCGTCATCAACGGTATACGGGTTGGGTGAAGGCGGTGCTTCAGGTGCCTTGAGGTAGTGATCGATCGCTCGGCGTGTGGCCTCACTGTCGTTGAGCAAGGCTTTATGGGACGTGGGTGGATCGGGGGTAACTTTGACCATGGTAGAACTCCAATCGAACGTTTGGAGCCACCACCTCTCGCGACTAAACGAAGGTGGCAGCTGTACGCAGGTTAGTCGACCGGTCGATTGGAAACCCGGCGCGCCCGAAAGCGCCCTGCGCACAGCCACCATAAAGTGCAGGCGAAAAACGGCCTGACTCATGAACTGATCGTGCGCCAATCGAATCCGGGCGACTAAACCCGATCACTGAATAGGCAGTGACGGAACGCAGACTAGTCGCGGGATTTTGCTGGCGCAAGCGCTTGGAATTCTCTAGGAAACGTCCTGCAAATGAAAGGGATGCGTCTTCCTGGCCATTCCCAATCACTGCAACATCTTGACTCTCCCCTTAAGGTCACACCTCACCCTGAAAGCCCTAGTTTCAGGACTCCACCGCCATGAGCCAACGCATCCTGGTCATCCTCGGCCACCCTTCCAGCACGAGCTTCTGTTGCGCCCTCACCGACACCTACATCACCCGCGCCAACACCGCCGGCCACGAAGTACGCGTCCTGCGCCTGGGCGACCTGACGTTCGACCCCATCCTGCACAACGGCTACAGCCAGGCCCAACCTCTTGAGCCAGACCTGCTCAACGCCCAATCCGACATCCTGTGGGCCAATCACCTGACGTTTGTTTTTCCCATCTGGTGGGGCGGTATTCCGGCATTGATGAAGGGTTTTATCGAGCGGATTTTCCTGTCCGGTTTCGCCTTCAAATACCGCAAGGGTAAGGCCTTCCCCGACAAACTCCTGAAGGGCCGAACCGCGCATTTGCTGGTGACCCTGGACACGCCGCCGTGGTATTACAGGTGGTTCTACCGCATGCCCGCGCTGCATCAGATGCGCAAGACGACGCTGGCGTTTTGTGGCATCCAGCCGATCAAGACGTTGCAGTTCGGACCGATACTGGGCTCCACGCCACAGCAACGGGACCGATGGCTGCAACAGGCCGGCGCACTCTTTGGGAAAAGGACTTTTCATGTACATCGGCAAAGCCGCGCAGTTGTCGGGCACCACGATCAAGGCGATTCGTCACTATGAGGCGATTGGCCTGTTGCCGCCGCCACAACGGGAAGGTAAATATCGCATTTATTCCCCACAGAACGTCGAGCTGCTGAGTTTTATCAAATGCGCTCAACAGCTAGGGTTCAAGCTCAAGGAGTTGCAGGTGATTCTGCGAGGTTACCAAGGTGATGAGCTGCCCTGGCAGCGGGCGAATCGGGCCATTGCAGACAAGAAACAACAGCTGGTCAATCAAATCGAGGCCCTGCAACGCGTGCATGCAGGCCTGGTTGAGTTTGAAGCAAGTCGCGAGGGTGTATCAGATTTTTGCCTGCCGGCTGATGGCGGCCCGCCGTAAGGCAGGCCGCCGGGATCAGGGGCGCGATGCCTTAACGCACCACCGTAAACTCCGCTTCGATCACCTCTCCCATTTCGCGCCATGCGTGAAACCGCTGACGCTGCTCTTTACGTTGAGCCACGTCGCGCTTCACGCCCTCTACCGTTGCTGTCAGTTCGACAAAGTCTGCAAAGAAGGTTTCGGTAAATTTCGGGCTGTTGATCAGCACCAGTAATTCACTGCGCTGGGTCTCAAAGTTTTTCACCATCTGCTCGAGTGCTTCGCGAAAGGCCCGTTCGCGCTTGGCTTGCTCCCAGGTATCCCAGGCTTCCATGGCCAGGCCGAACACCGCCAGTGCGCCATTGAGGCCCTTGGCAAGGTTGACGGCGCCCCACGGTTTGAATTTGAGCATTTTGCCCAAATCCAGGCCGACGATTTTGGCGGCACTGACCAGGCCATCCCGGGTAGCGAGAATGGTGCCGTTATTGATCAGGTTACTTTTGAGTACGTAGTCCAGGCCTTGCTTGCCGAAGACTTTTACCGCGCTGTTGAAGTGATTGACCTCGGCGTCAAAGCCCACTTTCATCTTGCTGACTTCAAGGGTGACAGCCCTGAGCTGGCGCTCAAATTCGTTTTGCAGGCGAGTGGTCACCATGACGCCTTCGCTGCCGACTTCACGCTCGAAAAAGTCAGAAAACGTTTCCTGGCTGAGGCCCTTGGCTTGCAGGATCAGGTCGGCGAAGTACTCCCCCACAAACTGACGCAGGTTGCCACGCACGTCTCCAATTTGCGCGTCGGTAGAGGTCAATTGTTTTTCCAGGCGCAGGCTCATGGTGGTCAGCTTATCCACCTCCTCACCGATCTTTTCATCGTTCTGCACCGCGATGGGCAGTTGCTTGTCGAGCACGTCGCGGATGACACTGTTCTTGGTCTCTTCCACGATTGCGACCGCACCGCCGTTGTCCTTTATCTTGCGCAACGTCGCTTCTTGCAATGTGCCGATGTGGGAAAGAACCTTGAACTCGTCCAGGTTGCCCAGCCAGTACTCGGTGCCTCGGTCAAACGGGTTGGCGGCCACGGCAATGACTGCCAGGGCATCGGCCTCGCTTGGCGTGAGGCTGATCAAGTCGCGCAGGCGCTCGGTGACATTGCGCTGCTTGATCTTGAGGTGGTCCTGATACTCCGGCTCGTCTTCCACATCCACCACTTCATCGAAGCGGCTGAGTACAAACACGGTACGTGGCAACAGGTTCAAGGTTCGGAACAGCCACGTCAGGTCGTCCTTGTGGCTTTCCTTGATCGGGTTGGTGGAGTTCATCACGTACAGCACCAGGTGCGCTTCGCTGACGTACTTCTTGGTGATGTCTTTGTACTTTTCGATCGCGTCGGTTTCAGCGTTGAACTGCTCTTTGAAACCGAATAAACCCGGGGTGTCGATCAACACAAACTCTGAACTGACGTCATACACTTTAACTTCGTTGGAAGACTCCTGATGGCTGATGTTCATGCTGGACTTATCCAGCTTCTCCATCCAGGCCGCGGCAATGGAAGTCTTGCCTTCGGAAAAACCGCCCACCAAGGCGATTTTCAGTTTATCGCCAGCAACGCCCTCGATAGCCGTTTGCAACTTGGCCTTGAGGTTCTGATCGATCTGTACCCCAACGCTTTCGCCCTGCTGTAGGAAGGCCTGGAGCTTCTCCAGGATTGCCAGCGCCCGGGTCTGCTGCGCTTTGAATGCACCGAGTGTCTTTTCCATTATTTGGCACCTGCTAATTCGATTTTGGTAGACAGTTTGTTCAGCTCGGCGATGGACTTGATCAGCGTATTATTGATTTCGCTGACCTGGCGCACCGGCTCGGCCAGGGCGTCCTTGAGGCCTTCGACTTTCTTTTCCAGTTCAGGAAAGGCATCGGCCAGGCTCTCGTGCAGAGACTTGCGCAGTTGCGCAGTGATCTTGTCGAGGTTTTCGTCAACCGACTTACGCTGTTGAGCCATTTTGTAATCGCTGCTGAAAAAGCCGATGACTGCCTTGACTGCACCGAAAAACACTCCGGCGATGCCCAACGCCAGGATCACCCAGCCTGCCGGGTTCCAGAACAACAGCGCACCGCTGCCCAGGGTGATCAGCAAGTTCTTTACCTTGAGCCCATTGTCGATGTCGATCTTCAAGTCAAACTGGGTGTCCATCCGCCCTACCCGCACCTTTGCGTAAGCTTCCAGCAGCTCATTGGCATACTCCTGGAATCGCTCGATGACGTCGGCGATATCCGCCTGGAAGCGTTGCAGTTCAGCGTCCATTTTCTTCGGCAACTGCGTCTCAAGCGTGGCTTGGCCTTCTTGTATCAACGTTTCGAACGCGGCCTTGAAGCTGTCATTGCTGATGTCGCTTTCAATACGCTTGTAAAGGTGACGTCGAACCGTATTTTTAAAGGTGTTAATCGCTTGCTCACCCTGGGTTTCCAAGCGAGTTTTCAAACCCTTGAGGCTGATGTCCAATTGGTCGCAAGAGCCCTTTACGTCTTCTTTCAAACGGTCCCGCAAAGGCATGAAGGATTGAAGGCGCAAGGCGTCGAACTCGTCCTTGGCATTCATGACCACCCGATTGGCCTTATTGAAGTTGGAGCGCCGGATTTTGTGCTTGTAATCGCTGACCAGGTCACCCGTCAGGACCTGATGAAAGTGCCGGATATTGGTTTTATTCAGCACTTCCTCCACCGTGAAGTTGGCGAGAAACTTGGCCTTGTTCTTGGCATGGGGAGAACCGGGCGGCAGGCAATCGGCAACGGCCAGGAACGCAGGCTGGGCACTCAGGGGAATGACCTTCTGGTAGTTATCACCCAGCTGCTCGCGCATTTTTGTGTTCAGGTCGTCCAGGCTGGCCAGCTCGTCTGCACTCACCAAATCGCCTTTTAGCAGCATCGGGTGAGTCACCCGTTTATTGAACAACGTCCAGACTTCAGTTTGCGCCCCCAGGTGTTCTTTGATTTTTTCCAGGGTGCCCTTGTTGGTACCCTCGCCCTTCTGTGGCGCGGCCGCTTTGCCTGTCACATAAAAAACCGCGTGGGCCTTGCGCACCGCCGACCAAATGCTGTCGATCACCTTCGCTTCCTTGCCCTCAATCCCCGGCACATCCAGCAAGACAAACTGTTGATCGCCAGCGCGAAACTCATAGCCTTGGGTATCGAGGGTGAAATCGGAACTGCCATTGCCGATGATCCCACCGTCGGCGAAGGCATTCAGCTGTTCCAGTTGCTGCTCCAGGCGGGCGCGCTCAAGCTCTGCCGCCGTTTTTAGTTGCAGAGCGTCAAGTTGCTGTTTCTTGAGGTGCTCCACAGCAGCGATGCCTTCAGCTTCTGCGGCATCAAGGGCCAGTGCGCTACGCACCTGCTGATGCTCTTCTGGCAGCTTGCGAAACGTATTCAGGAGCTTGTGCCACAGTGAAGCGTTTGCCTTCTTGTCTGCCACCTGCAGTTGCAGGCGAGAGACTTCATCCACAAGCACGCCACGACGGTCATCATGAAAGCGCACCAGTTCAGCGAGCTTCAGTTCAAGATCGGCCAGCAGCTGTTCGCCGTCCTGGCTCGACTGCAGTAACGCCGCGAAGTTTTCTTCAGTCAACCCGGCCTTCACTTGCAGGGCTTTGTACTGCGCCTGGGTTTCAACCTTACTGCGCTCTTCAAGCAAGATCCGCAGCGTTTCAATGATCGTCGACTTTCCGGCGTTGGTTTCACCGTAGAAAGCGATGGTGAACTTATCCCACTCGGCGCTCCCTTCCAACGCAGCAATGTGTTCATTGATTTGCGTCTGGAATTGCCCCAGCACTTCGCGAGTTCGGCTCTGAGCCTTGGACACTTGTTCATCCGTCGACGATGCTCCGAGCTTTTTTAAAATCTCATCGACTTCACGAGCCACGCTCGAATAAATGTGCTTCGGGGATGCCAAATCAATACTCATCAGAGCTCTCATCGTTTCATTGAAAGAATGTCGAATCTCGCGGTTGTAATCAGCTACTGATCAGTGAGGCGATCACAGGATTACCGCCCTGCTGTCTGGAAGAACAGGGCAACGGCGGAGTAAGTCAGAGGGTATGCAGACATGAGAAAACTCCTTCTTCCGGGGTCTCGCTGTTTTCAGAATCCATCCAAGCGTCGAGGTGCGCCAACCCGGCCCACTGCCCTGCAAGGCACTGAGCGGTGCAAGCGCACGCGAATTTCGCCGGTGGATGCTACTTGAACAGGTGGCTATTAGCCATCCGACTAAGGCAGGGGCCGTATTCAGCGCTCTTTATTCCGCCGGCGTAGAGACCACCATCAGCGCCGCCACCCGCGCCCGCTCCGCCCGCAACGCCCGCTTCAACTCACGGTTCTCCATCTCCCGAATCTTCGCCCAGCGTGTTGCGGTGCGACAGCCCATCACAAATTTCCAGATCTCCCGCAGCCGCAAATACTGCATCAGCAGCACCAGCAGAATCACACCGATCAACACCAGCGCACCTGTCGAAATCAACTCCGACATACCCATGTCCTGTTTCCTTTTCCAAGCTTCAGGCGATCCCGAAGACAGCCACACGATATGTAGCCTTTGATTACAGGTCCATACTGTGGACAGATACAGGTAAAGTAATGGCACACATGGGAGGGGTCATGAAACGCAAGCAATCCATTGAGCAAGTACGCTGGGACCTGGCACTTCGCTATCGCTTGATCGAGACCGTCGCCTGGTGGGAAGGGCGCCTGACCACGGGGCACTTGATCCAGAGCTTTGGCATCAGCCGGCAGCAGGCGTCGAAAGACATCAACACATACATCAACGAGCATGCGCCCCGAAACTTGACATATGACAAGCAGCTCAAGGGCTACGTCCCGAGCAAAGTGTTCAAGCCAAGGTTCATCGACGACAGCGCCAGTGCCTATTTGCACCTGTTGTACCAGAACAATGAACGGGCGCCGCACATTGAAGGGCTGGCGTTGGCCTATGCCCATACCAAGGTGTTGGAGGTGCCTGACCGCAGCATTCGGCCGCAGATTTTGCGCCCGCTGCTCAAGGCCTGCCGCGAGGGGCTGCGCCTGGAAACCGAGTACGTTTCCCTGGCCAACCCGGAGCCGGAAATTCGCCTGATAGCGCCTCATACCCTGGTGTACACCGGCATGCGCTGGCATGTGCGCGCCTACTGCGAGAAGAACCGCAAGTACCGCGACTTTGTACTCAGCCGTCTGAGGGGCGAGCCGGAGTTGCTGGACAAGTCAGAAAACCTGATCGACGAGGACACGGTATGGGAGACCCCCGTGGACCTGATCATCGCCCCGGACCAGCGACTGTCGCCGACCCAGCGGGCGATCATCGAGACGGACTTCGGCATGGTCGACGGGCAGTTGGTAATCCCCAGTCGCCAGGCGTTGGTGAAATATGTCCTGCAGCGTTATCAGATCGATCCGAAGAACCTGGACCCTAAACCTGAAGCCCAGCAGATCGTGGTCAAGAACCTGCAAGAGCTGAAACCCTGGCTGTACGATTGATCAGCGCGGGTTCCTCCCCGGTGCAATGCCTGGGGGGGCTCGGTGGTCAATGAGACGAATCGCTGTCTTACGTAGTGCCGGGCGCCGGCTCGGCACGGAAAAAAACTCCCACCTTGTAAGCCCAATCTGATTTTCCGAACCATTCGTCCAGCCCCATTTTGCTGTTGCAGACTCCGACGCCTCGCCCTTGCAGAGACGTCACGGATGACTGCTTCTTCGTCCCATATTGCCCATATCGAACACGAACTGGATGGCTTTCATCGGAGCCTGGCGGTGTATCGCCAGCAGGTGGGCGCCTGGTATTCGCAGGCGCTGGACAAGGTCAGTCATGGGGCAGATTTGCCCTCATTGCTGGGGATGGATCGAATCATTCGGGTGGGAGATTCGAGCCAGTCGGTGAGCATGACCGATGACAATTTCTCGACAGTGGTGCGCTGTGAGGTCGGCGGCGTACTGGAGATCGAGAGCAAGTTCGAGTCGGTGTATGACGTGCCGCTGGGAGGTATTCCCGTTGAGGTGATTGGGCTGGATGACGGCAGTTCAACCGTGGTCATGCTCGATGAACAGGGGAAAGGTGCTCACCCCTGTGTGGCCGGCAGGCGTTACCGGGTGCGGGTGCAGGGTGGGGTTTCGCTGGAGCAGGTCGAGGCGCTGTTCTCGTCTTACGACGGGTTGATCGCAGACCTGGAACGCTGGCTTCGCGAGCAATGGGACGGTTTCAGGCCGCACTGGGAAAGGTCCACGTCGAGCGCGATTGGCAACGGCTTGCTGGCGGGAAGCTGGGCGGCGATTACCGGCGTGTGGGACGCCATCAAACAGGTGCAGGAGATCTTCAAGGATCCCGGCAAGTTGTTTGAAAACCTGGGAGACAAAGCCCACGAGCTGATGGAACTGGCCCGCACTGCACCCAAGGTCATGGAACAGGCCATGTTGCTGGCCAGTGATGAGGCGGCGCTGTACCTGATGTTGCGCACGGCGATGATTTGGCTGTCTGCGTTGCCGCCGAGCGAGGTTGCCGGTAGTACCGCCGGGGCGGTGGCCGGGTTTGTGGTGTCGTTGCTGATCGATTTGTTGGTGGCAGCCTTGCTGACGGTGGTTTTGCCGGCAGCGGGCATCGCCTATTTGAGTTCGCGTGTACTCAGGTACGGCGCCCGGATTGTTGAGGCGGCCATTCAGTTTGTGAAGGGCATATTCAGCGTTCTTCAGAGTTTTATGGGGGCGGTGGGGCGTTATAAAACGGTAGCCGTTCGGGGCGCCGTTGAAGGGTTGAAAAAGGGTGGCGTGCAGATGCGCTGGGGGCCGCGTCAGAACAGCGTGATTCGAGAGAAGGCGCATGTAGATGATGCACCGGCTTCTGCGAAAAACCCTGGAGGAGATGCGGCCGCTCCCGCAGATAAGACTGCAACCAATGGCTGCCCGGTGTCGATGGTTACCGGTGAGGAGCTACTGACCCTCACGGACGGCTCGTTGGAGGGTGTGCTGCCATTTGCCTGGACGCGGTTGTATCGCTCCAGTGCGGTGGAAGTGGATTGCGGGTTGGGATTTGGCTGGAGTCATTCGCTGGCGCAGCGGTTGGTGGTTAGCGGTGAATCGGTGGTGTGGACCGATCACGAGAACCGCAGCACCACCTTTCCCCTGCCCTCTGCTGCGCGACCGGCCATCACCAACAGCCTGGCGGAGGCGGCGATTTATCTGGGCGCTTTGCCGGATGAATTGGTGCTGGCTCAGGCCTCACTTTTCTACCACTTTCGCGACGGTGTGCTGACGTCGATCAGTGACGCGTACGACAACCGGCTGCGCATTTCCCGCGATTATTCAGGGCGGATTCAGCGGGTCGATAACGGCGTTGGTCATGGATTGATGCTGCGGTATGACCGCGGGCATATCGTTGCGGTCGACTATCAGGTGCAGCGGGAGCTGGACTGGATTACCGAACAGAACGTTGTTGCCTACAAGTATGACGACGCTTGGCGGTTGATTGAGGCGACCAACGCTGTCGGCGAAAGCGAGCGTTATCGGTACGACGATCAGCAGGTGATCCTGGAGCGGGAACTGGCTGGTGGGGCGAGTTTCTTTTGGGAGTGGGAACGGTCTGGCAAGGCTGCAAGGTGTGTCCGGCACTGGGCCAGTTTCTCGCAGATGGACACGCGGTATGTGTGGGATGACAACGGCAGTGTCACCGTGCACAACGCCGATGGCAGCCAGGAAGTCTATGTGCACGACCAGCGCGCACGGCTGGTGCAACGGATTGATCCAGACGGCGCGCAGCACTTCAAATCCTACGATGAAAAAGGCCGGCTGACGGTCGAGCAGGATCCGCTGGGGGCGGTGACGGCGTATCAATACGACGAAGCCGGTCGGTTGATTGCGCTGTTTCCCGGTGACGATGCGCCCACGTCCTACGAGCATGACAACGGTTTCGTACGGGTTGTACGCCGTGGTGACGCGGTGTGGAAATACCAGCGTAACGACCAGGGCGACATCACCCGCAAGACCCATCCGGACGGTAATTACACCGAATACACCTACACCAAACACGGAAAACTCTCCGGCGTCTGGTATCCGGACAACAGCAGCCAGCGGCTGACCTGGAACGAGCGTGGTCAGCTCACCGAGGAAAAACTGGCCAATGGCGGTGTGCGGCGTTATCGCTATGACGACCTGGGGCGGCAGGTTGCCTGCGAGGATGAGCATGGCGCACTGACCCAGTACCAATGGGACGCTGTGGGCCGTTTGCTGAAGGTGATTCAGCCCGACGGTGGCACTCGCGAATTCAGCTACAACCCGTACGGAAAAATCACCGCCGAGCGCGATGAACTGGGTCGGGTTACGCGCTATGAGTACGCCGACGGTCTGCACCTCATCAGCCGGCGCATTAACCCCGACGGCACGCAGCTCAAATACCGTTACGACAATGTCCGGTTGTTACTGACCGAGATTGAAAACGAGGTTGGCGAAACCTATCGGCTCGACTATCACGCCAATGGCCTGATCCAGCAGGAAACCGGGTTTGATGGCCGCCGTACCGCCTACGTTTATGACCTCGCCGGGCACCTGCTGGAAAAGACCGAATACGGTGACGATGGCAGCCAGCTGGTTACCCGATATGAGCGCGATGTTGCCGGTCGCCTCGTAAGAAAAACCCTGCCCGACCGCAGCATTGTCGATTACACCTACGACCGCCTCGGAAACCTTCTCAGCGTCGATGACGGCCACTGGCCGCTGCACTACGAATACGACCTGCAAGACCGCCTCACCGCCGAACACCAAGGCTGGGGCACCTTGCGCTATGGATACGACGAATGCGGCCAGCTCGAAAAACTACGCCTGCCCGATAACAACCGCCTCACCTTCTTGCACGACAAGGGCGGCGACCTCGCCACCGTCGAGCTCAATGGCAAACCGCTCACTTCGCACCTGTTCAAATCCGGCCGTGAACACCAGCGCCAGCAAGGCCAGCTCCTAAGCCACTACCACTACGACGACCAGGGCCGCCTGCACGCCCACGCCATCACCCAACAGGAACAACGCCACCAGCGCCGCCAATACGACTACGACAAACGCGGCAACCTGACCCGCATCCTCGACACCCGCAAAGGCCAGCACGACTACCACTACGACCCGCTCGACCGCCTGACCCGCGCCAACCACTCACACGATCTGCAGGAACGCTTCGTCCACGACCCGGCGGGCAACCTGCTGATGCAAGACCGCGTCGGCCCGAGCGTGATCAAAGGCAACCGCCTGTTGATGCAAGGCGACCGCCATTACGACTACGACGCCTTCGGCAATCTCCTGCGCGAACGTCGGGGCCGCGCGCAACAACTGGTCACCGAGTACCGCTACGACTGCCAACACCGACTGATTGCTGTCATCCAGCCGGACGGTACCCACGCCAGCTACCGCTACGATCCCTTCGGGAGGCGAATCGCCAAAACCCTAAAAGGCCAGACCACCGAGTTCTTCTGGCAAGGCGACACCCTGATCGCCGAGCACAGCGCCGATCACCACCAAAGCTACCTCTACGAACCCAACAGCTTCCGCCCGTTGGCGCTGCTGAAAGGCTACGGCCCGGAAGACGTAAAACCCTTCCACTACCAACTCGACCACCTCGGCACGCCACAAGAACTCACCGCGCCCGACGGCGAAATCGTCTGGTCCGCGCACTACCGCGCCTATGGCCAAATCGCAAAGCTGGACGTCAACACCGTCACCAACCCGCTGCGTTTCCAGGGCCAATACTTCGACCCGGAAAGCGGGCTGCACTACAACCGCCATCGCTACTACAATCCGGACATTGGCCGCTACCTGACGCCCGACCCCGTGAAGCTGGCGGGCGGGCTGAACGGATACCAGTACGTGCCCAACCCGACGGGGTGGGTGGATCCGCTGGGGCTGAATACCTGTCCGGGTGCGAATGGTTGTAAACCGGACGTCAGGGTCGCAAATCCAGCAAACAGTGCAAGCGTCAATCACAGCTCCCCACGCGCGCCAAGCGCAGCCGTAAAAAAAGAACAAACTGTCAGGGTTAGGCACTACACCAACAGAAAAGGATTAACCGGAATAGAACAAGCAGGAGAGATTTTCGCGCATGACAACAACCGTGTTTACATGGAACCAGCAAAAAATAAGGTTCTAAGTGCTGCCGACGTTCAAGACCGCTATCAGGTTGACTTGAGTCGAGGACGAGACTATGTAGAAACAGATGTTCCGAAACACATGCTGGAGTGGCTGAAAAATCCGCGCTATGGTTCCTTGGAGCTAACCGTCGAAGGCAACCTAAAATTAATCAACCCTAATTTTGTAAAGAGAAAATAATATGTTAAAACAAAACAAAGAAATAACCATGTCTGGAGAAAACGCTTTAGAAGCATTAAAAGAAATCGAATTCATGCTAGTTTCATTGCGAAAAATGGGAACATACTATATTGGAAAGCCGCAAAATGAATACCAAGATGCCACCACTAAATTCATAGACAACTTCGGCATCACTGGCCGACTGGCAAAGGTTCGAAGGTTAATATGCGAAGGCTTTGATACCACTTTGGGGGAAGACGACATGGATGACTTGGAACGTCATATGCAAGACCTTGAGTTCTGGAAGCCGACCGATGAAACCCTGAACAAGTGACAGTTTTACTTATAAAAAACCTCACACCAAATCTGGTATAGCTGACGCTCAACAAGCATAAAGCACTATCAAATAAAAATACTCACTGGAAAAACTCTAGTAAAAATAACTAATGTAGTTTCGAAAAGTGATGTTTTAGAGGTTAGTTTTCACTTACTTGTCGGCAACGGGGTAGCCTTATGGGCGGGAACGTGTTCAGAAATCGGAAAAGAATGCGAGGTTGAGGTTAGTCTGGATGATATTTTTTACTGGGGCAAAAATATCAAACCATCGTCCAAAAACGTTGATCGGATTTACTCAGCAGCGGGTAGAACATACCTTACTGAAATCGATAAGGTACCGGCCCAAAAGCCAGGCTATGTGGATTTAATAACAACCCAAATCCACCTTTACCCAACAAACGTTTAACCAAAACAAGGACTTCCCGGCAAGGTGGCATTATCAATAAGAAGCACCTTCTTGCGACAAATTCTCATCCCCTCTACCATCCCCACCTCAACCACTCCCCCAAAAGCGCCGCCCCGCCATGCCCGACTCCCCTGGCAACCGCAACCTCGGCCCGCTCTACCGCCGTCATCGCGGCGAACTCCTGGCCTACCTCACGCGCCGGGTGAACTGCCGCGAAACCGCCAACGACCTTTTGCAAGACGCCTTCATCCGCCTGATGAACAGCGAAGTCGCCAAGATCGGCAACGTGCGCGCGTTCCTCTACCGTATCGCCAATAACCTGAGCATCGACCACGCCCGGCGCAACCGCGTACGCGGCGTCAACGATGACCACGAACTGCAAACGCTCACCGGCGATGCCGACCCGCAAAGCAGTGCGATTGCCGGCAATACCCTGGAACACCTGCAACGCCTGATCGACGGCTTGCCCTCACCCACTCGTGAAGTGTTTCTGCTGGCTCGGGTGGAGCAATTGAGCTACAAGGAGATTGCCGTCCGTCTGAATATTGATGCCCGGGCGGTGGAGCGGCATTTGAACAAGGCCATGGCCCATTGCACCGCAGCCCTGCACGCAACCGAGTCCCGATGAACGATCAGCCACCCCCTTCGCCGTCCGAACGTGACCAGCAAGCCCTGGACTGGTTTACCCGCCTGCGTGGGGAAAACGTGACGTTTCAAGAACTCAACGCGTTTGCGCAGTGGCGCGAAGACCCGCTGAATGCCCACGCCTACCAAAACGCCGAGACGCTCTGGCAATTGCTGGAGCGCCCCGCGCGGGCAGTCCGCCATCAGGACCGCCGTCGGCCGCCAGCCCGACGCTGGACCTACGCCGCCGCTGCCTGCCTGGTACTCGCCGCCGGTGCGATATCCCTGGGCACGCCACCAATCAGCAGTTGGGGCAGTGACTACACCACCGCTACCGGGCAGCAGCAGGACATCACCCTGGCCGACGGTTCACACCTGCACCTGGACAGCGACAGCGCGCTCGATATCGACCTTACCTCCGATGAGCGCCGGGTGAACCTGCATCGCGGCCGGGTGTATCTGCAGGTCAGCCACGATGGTCGACCGTTTGTGGTGCAAGCCGGTAACACGCGGGTTCGGGTGCTGGGCACCGAGTTTTCCGTCGCGCATAACGACAAGACCGACGAAATCATTCTGTTACGCGGCAGTGTTGAAGTGGCCGCAGCCGGTGAGCATCAACAACTGCACCCCGGCGAACAGTTGCGTGTGGTGAGCGGGCACGTGCAAGCACCGCAAGCCGTGGACGCCGAACGCTTGCTGGCCTGGCGCGAAGGCCAGCTACGTGTGCGGGACGCTCCCTTGCGCGAGGTGCTTGAGGAGTTGGTGCGCTATCAAGGCGGCCACGTGATCTGGCTCGACGATAAAGTCGGGCAACGCACCATCAGCGCCAGCTTCAACCTGAATCAGATAGACAGCGCCCTGGATGCCCTGATCAACAGCCAGAAACTGCGCACCACCGCCCTCACCCGTCGCGTCCTGATCGTGCGGGGCTGACGCTGCAGTAAAATTATTTTCAGCGACCACGGTAATTTCCATTTCTGCTGCGTCTTACCCCGCACTTAGGAAGCATTATCATTTGTATCTCGGGGGAGGACGTATGCCATATTCACCATTCACAGGGTTCAAACGCTTGCCGCTGGCCATCGCGTTGTTGGGCGCCGGCGCGTTGCAGCCGATTGCCGTGGCACAGGCGGTGGAGGCAAAAACCACTGAGGCAAACGCGCAGCGTTTCAACTTCGATATCGCCGCCCAGACGCTGGCCGACGCGCTTGACCAGTTTGCCCTGCAAAGCGGCTATCAAGTGCTCTACGACGCAGGGCAAGCCAAAGGCCTGCGCTCCGCCGAGTTGCATGGCCAACTGACGGCGCAGCAAGCACTGAACGTGCTGACTCGTGGCACCCAGGCGGTTTACACCCAGCCCAACGCCAGCAGCTTTGTCATCGACATCCCGGCGTCCACCGGGAGCCCCCTGCAACTCTCTCCCGTGAGTATTTCCGGCAAGGCGCCTGGGTCCACCACCGAACACACCGGTTCCTACACGACGCAATCCTCCAGCAGCTCGACCCGGCTGAATATTCCTCTCAAGGAAACACCGCAATCCGTCACCGTGATTACCCAGCAGCGCATGGAAGACCAGCGGCTTTCCAACCTGACTGACGCCCTGGAAGCCACCTCCGGCATCACCGTGGTTCGCGAAGGCCTGGGGGCGGACTCCGACGCGTACTACTCCCGCGGTTTCCAGATCAATAACTATGAAATCGATGGCGTGCCGACCTCATCGAAGATGGACAACTACACGCAAAACACTGCCATGTATGACCGGGTCGAGGTGGTGCGCGGCGCGACCGGCCTGATCAGCGGCATGGGCCAGCCCTCCGCTACCATCAACCTGATCCGCAAACGCCCAACGGACACTGCGCAAGCGACGATTCGCGGCGAAGCCGGCAGTTGGGACCGCTATGGCACATCGGTGGATGTCTCCGGGCCGCTGACCGATACCGGCAATATCCGTGGCCGCCTGGTGCTGGACTACAAGAACCAGCACAGTTGGGTCGACCGCTACAAACAAGACTCTGACCTGGTCTACGGCATCACCGAGTTCGACCTCAGCGAAAGCACGCTGCTGACCGCCGGCTTCAGCTACCTGACCGTGCATACCGACGCACCACCGCGTAGTGGTTTCCCACTGTTCTACGGTGATGGCCAACGCAGCACCAATGGCCAGCGGACCGATTTCAAGCGCTCCTATAACACCGCCACGAATTGGTCCTTTTACGATCACGACCAGAGCAGTTTCTTCACGTCCCTGGAACAGCAGTTCGATAACGGCTGGAGCGCCAAGGTCGAATTCAGCCATACCGAAAACAAATACGACTCGGCCATCGACTACCTCTCCGGCCCCATCGACCAAACCACCGGCCTGGGCGGCGTGGTGGTACCGAACAAGTTCAAGGGCAACCCCAAGCAAAACGCCATTGATGCCTACGTCACCGGCCCGTTCGAACTCTTCGGCCGCGAGCATGAGCTGATCGCAGGCATCAACCTGTCACAGATCCGCAATACCAACGCACCGGATTACGGCGGCTGGATGCGCGGCTGGACCGGCTACGAAGGTGCCGTCGGCCCGATCTATGACTGGAGCGGCAGCGCCAACACACCGAACTTCGTGAAGAAAGGCGAACAGGACTTCAAAGAAAATCAATACGCCGGCTACATCACCTCGCGCTGGCACCTCAACGACGACACCAGCCTGATTCTGGGCAGCCGCGTGATCGACTGGAAGCAAACCGACGAAACCCGCTACACCGACCCCGATTACACCGACATCAGCATCAAGCGCAAAGAAAACGGCGTGGTCATCCCCTACGCGGGCATCGTTTACGACCTGAGCGAGGTGTGGGCGGTGTACGCCAGCTACACCAAGATCTTCAACCCGCAAAGCGAACAGACCGTCACCGGCTCCTATCTGGAACCTTTGGAGGGCACGGGCTACGAGCTTGGGGTCAAGGCCAGCCTTAATGACGACAAGCTGAACGCCAGCCTGGCGTTGTTCAAGCTTGAACAGGACAACCTCCCACAAGCCGACATCGGCGCCCTGACGCCTGCGGGCTGGCAGGCCTACACCGCCGCCCAAGGCACCACCACTGAAGGCGTGGAGCTGGAACTCAACGGCGAACTGGCCCAGGACTGGAATATTGCCGGGGGCTACACCTACAGCGTCAGCCGTAACGCCGATGATCAGCGGATTTCTGCGCAGATCCCGCGCCACAGCCTGAAGATGTTCACCACCTATCGCCTGTCTGGCCCGCTGGACAAGCTGACCGTGGGCGGTGGTTTCAATTGGCAGAGCAAGACCGGCTTTGACCTGCGCTACTACACCCAGGAAAGCTACGCCGTGGCCAACCTGATGGCGCGCTATGAGATCACCAAAAACCTGTCGGCCACGGTTAACTTGAACAATGTGTTCGACAAGGAATACTTCACGACCACCAGCGCCGGCGTCTACGGCGCCCCGCGCAACCTGATGACCGGCTTCAAGTACGACTTCTGATCGACGGTGAGCCGAATAGCCTGGCTAATCGGCTCATTCAATGAGCCGAACAAGCCCGTTATCCGGCTCACACACACCCGCAAATCCCCCCGCTCATTTGCCCCAATCCCCCTTGTCTGCTAGTGTCGCGCCGGTTTACCGTCTACCGGAATAGCCGCCATGGCCCGCAAAAAAGTTGCACTCGATTTCGAACAATCCCTCGCCGACCTGCAAACCCTGGTCGAGCGGATGGAGAACGGCGAGTTGTCGCTGGAAGACTCGCTGACGGCATTTGAGCAAGGCATCGGCCTGACCCGCGACTGCCAGAGCGCCCTGGCGCAGGCCGAGCAGAAGGTGCAGGTGTTGCTGGAACGCGACGGGGAGTTGGCCGAAGAACCTTTCGATGCGGAACAGCCTGAATGATCGACGTTTATCAGGCCGGCAGCCAGGCCCGGGTCAATGCTGCGCTGGAACCGCTGTTTGTGGCGCCAAGTCCCGAGCTGAACCGCCTGTATGACGCCATGCGCTACAGCGTGATGAACGGCGGCAAACGCGTGCGCCCGTTGCTCGCCTATGCGGCCTGCGAAGCACTCGGCGCCCAGCCGGAGGAAGCCAACGGCGCCGCCTGTGCGGTGGAGTTGATTCACGCCTATTCCCTGGTACACGACGATTTGCCGGCGATGGACGACGACGACCTGCGTCGCGGCCAGCCCACTACCCATAAAGCCTTTGATGAAGCCTGCGCGATTCTCGCCGGTGACGGTCTGCAAAGCCTGGCGTTCAGCGCCCTGCTGGACCCGCGCCTGAGCAGCGTCACCGCCGAGGTCCGCCTGCGCATGGTCACCGCGCTGGCGGCGGCCGCAGGGCCGGCCGGGATGGTCGGCGGGCAGGCGATTGACCTGGGCTCGGTTGGCCTGAAGCTCGATCAGCAAGCCCTGGAATACATGCACCGCCACAAGACCGGCGCGCTGATCGAGGCCGCCGTGCACCTCGGCGCCCTGGCCAGTGGCCGGGCCGAGGCCACGCAACTGGCAGCCTTGCAAACCTACGCGCGGGCCATCGGCCTGGCGTTCCAGGTGCAGGACGATATTCTCGACGTTGAAAGTGATACCGCCACCCTGGGCAAACGCCAGGGTGCCGATATCGCACGGGACAAGCCGACATATCCTTCGCTGCTCGGCCTGGAAGCCGCCAAGGCCTACGCCCTGGAGCTGCGGGACCAGGCACTCGATGCCCTGCGACCTTTCGACGCGGCAGCCGAGCCACTGCGTGACCTGGCGCGGTATATCGTCGAACGTCGCCACTGACAGCACCGGCCTTTTCCACCGCATATCAGCCAAGTTCGGCGCTCTGCGTGGGCAGTTTGCGATGCTTGAGGTAAACTGCCGCCTCTTCTATACCTATAACGATTCGCCTGATGCCCACGACGTTTCAAGAGATTCCCCGCAAGCGCCCGGCCACGCCCCTGCTGGACCGTGCCAACACGCCAGCCGGCCTGCGCCGCCTGGGTGAAGCCGAGCTGGAAACCCTGGCCGATGAGTTGCGCCTCGAATTGCTCTACACGGTCGGCCAGACCGGTGGGCATTTTGGTGCCGGCCTGGGCGTCATCGAGCTGACCATCGCGCTGCATTACGTATTCGACACCCCGGACGACCGGCTGGTGTGGGACGTGGGTCATCAGGCCTATCCGCACAAAATCCTCACCGGACGCCGCGAGCGCATGGCCAGCCTGCGCCAGAAGGACGGCATCGCCGCCTTCCCGCGTCGCGCCGAGAGCGAGTACGACACCTTTGGCGTCGGCCACTCCAGCACCTCCATCAGTGCAGCGCTGGGCATGGCGATTGCCGCCCGCCTGCAGAACAGCGATCGCAAAGCGATTGCGGTGATCGGTGATGGCGCGTTGACCGCCGGCATGGCCTTCGAGGCGCTGAACCACGCGCCGGAAGTGAACGCCAACATGCTGGTGATCCTCAACGACAACGACATGTCGATCTCGCGCAATGTCGGTGGGCTGTCGAATTACCTGGCAAAAATCCTCTCCAGCCGCACCTACGCCAGCATGCGTGAAGGCAGCAAGAAGGTACTCTCGCGCCTGCCAGGCGCGTGGGAAATTGCCCGTCGTACCGAAGAATATGCCAAGGGCATGTTGGTTCCCGGCACCCTGTTCGAAGAGCTGGGCTGGAACTACATCGGCCCGATCGATGGCCACGACCTGCCGACGCTGATCGCCACCCTGCGCAACATGCGTGACCTCAAAGGCCCGCAGTTCCTGCACATCGTCACCAAGAAAGGCAAAGGCTTCGCCCCGGCGGAAGTCGACCCGATTGGTTACCACGCGATCACCAAGCTTGAGCCCCTGGACGCTCCGGCCGCCGCGCCGAAGAAGCCGAGTGGGCCCAAGTATTCCGGCGTATTTGGCGAATGGCTGTGCGACATGGCCGCCGCCGACCCGCGCCTGGTGGGCATCACCCCGGCGATGAAGGAAGGTTCCGACCTGGTAGCGTTCAGCGAGCAGTTCCCGCTGCGCTATTTCGACGTGGCTATCGCCGAGCAACATGCAGTGACTTTCGCCGCTGGCATGGCCTGTGAAGGCGCCAAGCCGGTGGTAGCGATCTACTCCACGTTCCTGCAACGTGGTTATGACCAGTTGATTCATGACGTCGCGGTGCAGAACCTCGACGTGTTGTTCGCCATCGACCGTGCCGGTCTGGTGGGCGAAGACGGGCCGACTCACGCTGGCAGCTTCGACCTGTCGTACCTGCGTTGCATCCCCGGCATGCTGGTGATGACCCCGAGCGACGAGAACGAACTGCGCAAGATGCTCAACACCGGCCACCTGTACAACGGCCCGGCCGCCGTGCGTTATCCGCGTGGGAATGGTCCGAATGCAGTGATCGAAAAAGACCTTGAGCCTATCGAGATCGGCAAGGGCATTGTCCGTCGCCAAGGCAGCAAGGTTGCCTTGCTGGTATTCGGCGTGCAATTGACCGAAGCCATGAAAGTGGCAGAGAAGATCGACGCCACGGTGGTCGACATGCGCTTCGTCAAACCACTGGATGAAGCGCTGGTGCGCGAGATCGCCGGCAGCCATGAGCTGCTGGTGACCCTTGAAGAAAACGCCATCATGGGCGGTGCCGGTGCGGCAGTCAGCGAGTTCCTGGCGCGGGAGAACATCCTCAAGTCCGTGCTGCATTTGGGCTTGCCTGACGTGTATGTCGAACATGCCAAGCCAGCGCAGATGCTGGCCGAGTGCGGGCTGGATGAAGCGGGCATTGAAGTGTCGGTTCGTCAGCGCATGGCACTCTTGAACCTGTAAACAACAATCAAATGTGGGAGCTGGCTTGCCTGCTCCCACATTGGTTTTGCATGGCCTTGACGCTACGGACAGCCCATGAACCGCCTTCGCCTTGCCCTGCCTCTTTTGTTATTGCCCGCCACCGACTTGCTCGCCGACAGCTTCGAGCGCGACGAAGCCCTGAAGCTGCCCGACGTGGTCATCAGCGCCAACCGCCAGGTCCAGGCGCGCAATGACAGCAGCGCTGCCAACACCGTCTTCACCCGCGACGACATCGACCGCCTGCAACCCACCAGCGTGACCGACCTGCTTAACCGCGTGCCCGGCGTACAGGTTTCACAAGCCGGCGGCCGTGGCAGCCTGGCGAGCATTTACATTCGCG
Organism: Pseudomonas sp. A125; assembly: GCF_055409485.1. Classification (NCBI taxonomy): domain Bacteria; kingdom Pseudomonadati; phylum Pseudomonadota; class Gammaproteobacteria; order Pseudomonadales; family Pseudomonadaceae; genus Pseudomonas; species Pseudomonas sp. A125. Next base: position 75,037 of record NZ_JBUZVP010000016.1, on the reverse strand, counting down.
GCACCAAATCGGCTCAAAGCCTGGTGCTGGTAGACGGACAGCGCATCGGCAATTCGACCTCCGGCGACAGCAACCTGCAGCACTTGAACATCCAGCAGATCGAACGGGTAGAAGTGCTGCGCGGTTCGCGTTCAGTGATCTACGGCAGCGATGCGATTGGTGGGGTGATTCAGATTTTCACCCGGCGCGGCAGCCAGTCCGGCCTACAGCCCCGTATGCATGTGGGATTTGGCAGTAACCAGACGTGGGAACGCAGCCTCGGCTTGTCCGGCGGCGACGGGCAAACCCGGTTCAACCTCGGTGCCAGCCTGGATGACACTGCCGGCATCGATCGCACCCACGCCTCCTACCCAAGCGATGGCGACCATGATGCCTATCGCAACCAGTCCACCAGTTTCAGCCTGAGCCATGCCTTTAACGATGACTTCGAAGCGGGCGTGAACGTGCTGGATAACCGCGGTAAAAGCGAATTCGACAACCCCTTCGGTCGCTTCGATACAGCCACCTTCCAAAGCTTCCAGCAAAAACCCTACTCCGACTTCACCGTAAGCAGCGTCAGCGGCTATGTCGACGCCCGCATCAATGACGTGTGGAAGTCCCGGCTGGAAGCGGGCCACAGCGAAAACCGCGAAGACACCCTGGACAAGCTCAGTACCGAACGCAGTGTGTTCAACACCTACCGCAACTCGCTGAACTGGCAGAACGACCTGACCCTCAACGAGCAGAACAGCCTGATCCTGGGCGGCGACTGGTACGAAGATCGGGTCAACAGCAGCGCCCAACTGAATGAAGACAGTCGCTGGAACCGCGCCGCGTTTATCCAGCACCGTTTCCAGGCGCAATCCTTCTCCACCGAACTGGGCCTGCGCCGCGACCAGAACCAGCAGTTCGGCGGCCACAACAGCTGGAGCGGCACCTTCACCCTGCCGCTGAATCCGGACAATGATCTGTTGTTGAGCTACAGCGAGGGCTTCCGGGCGCCAACCTTCAACGACCTCTACTACCCGGATGACAGCTACGGGACAAACAGCAACCCGAACCTGAAGCCCGAAACCTCGAAAAGCTACGAAGTGCAGTGGCGCAGCCAACTCAGCGACACCCTGCGGCTCGAAACCTCGCTGTACCGCACCGATATTCAGGATGCGATCATATTCGCCAGCAACGGCCCGCAAAACGTCAGCTCGGCGCGCATCAACGGTTTTGAAGCGGCGCTCAAGCAAGAGCTGTTTGGCTGGCAAAGCAGCCTCGGCATAGCACTGATCGACCCACGGGACCGCGACACCGGGCGCACACTGGCGCGTCGAGCCAGGCGCACCGTGAGCCTGGACCTGGATCGCCAGTTCGATCAGTTCGGCGTCGGCGCCAGCTGGCAGGCGGTCAGCAGCAGCTACGACGACGCGGCGAACCAGCAACGCCTGGGCGGGTACGGTTTGCTCGGACTGCGGGGCAGTTGGGCGTTAAATCGTGAGATCACACTGGAAATGAAGCTCGATAACCTGCTGGACAAAGCCTACAGCAGGGCGCTGTATCAGTACCAAGGCCAGCAATATGGTTATCGGGAAGAAGGTCGGGCACTGATGTTCGGGGTGACCTGGAGCCCGGAAATCTAAGGCGTCGGCACCGGCCTCATCGCGGGCAAGCCCGGCTCCCACAGGGGGCCGTGTAATCCAGACGACTCGGTCAAATGTGGGAGCTGGCTTGCCTGCGATAGCGGTCTCACAGACTCGGTGCAATCACCTGACACAACCGCGCCACCGCTTCCAGCATCTGCCCGCTGGGTCGCTCCAGGCCTTTGTCGGGCACCAGCAGCAAGTGCCCGCCAGCCACCGCTGCCACTTGTGGCCAGGCCTTCCAGGCATCCAGCTGCGCTTGATCGCCCGCCAGGATCACCTCGGGATTGCGCTGCAACACCGCCTCGATGCTGACCTGCGGCGCCGGCAGCTTGAGGTCGTCGAACACATTGCGCGCGCCGCACACACCCAGCGCATCGCTGATGATTTGCCCGCCGCCTACGGTATAAAGCGGCTGGTTCCAAACCTGATAAAACACCCGCAACGGCTCGGCCCGGTGATAGCGCGAGCGCAACTCGGCCAGGCGCTGACGCAACTGTGCGGCCAATTGCCGACCAGCATCTGCCCGCCCTAGTTGCCGGGCAATGGTTTCGACCTGCGAGGTGAGTTGTTCGAGGCTATGGGGTTCGGCGACAAACACCGGGATGTTCAGCCGTTGCAGCTGTTCACGCTGCGCCGGGCCGACGCTGCCGGGCCAGAGCAGAATCAGGTCCGGCTTGAGGCTGAACAGCCGCTCCATGTCCAACTGCCCGTAGCGCCCGACCGATGGCACGTTCGCCAAGGCCGTTGGCCGCTCGCCGCCATCCAGCACGCCCACCAGCAAATCGGCAGCGCCCAGCTCAACGACGATTTCAGACAAGGAAGGAGCAAGGCTGACAACCCGCTCGACCGCCGCAGCCTGCGCCGCGACAACCAGCAGCAACACCGCCAGCCAGGCGCGCATCAACCCAACTGACGCGGGATGCGATAGAGGTAAAACAGCACCAGCGTCGACAGCGCCAGCAGAAACAGCGGCACTGCTTCCAGCCCGACAAACACCGCCAGCGCGCCGACCCAGGCCGGCAACGCAGCCACCAGCAACGCCACACGGCGACGGGCCGCGAGGGTGATCCAGGCCGCTGGTTCGTCGGGGGTATCGAGGGCTTTGCCGGTGGCGATCAATGCGTGTTTATAGCCGTGAAAATAGCGCAGGCTCACAAACATGGAGGCTACGCCTGCGATAAAAAACGGCGTCGCCAGCACCGGCAGCAAAGGCTCGGCCTTGCCAAACACCAGGTTGATCACAAACAACGGCACCAGCGCCAACGCCAGGTATTGCCACCAGTTAAACGACAGTCGCCGCTTTACCTGGCCGCGCGTCACGCCCGGTCGGCCTCGCCCTGGTGCTCGTTGCCCATCATGTGGTCGAGCTTGCTGGCCTTGGTGGCCAGGTAGAGTTTGTTGTGCGGGTTGTGCCCGGTGTGCAGCGGCACGCGCTCGGCAACGGTGATGCCCATCTCGGTCAAGGCCTTGACCTTGCGCGGGTTGTTGGTCATCAGCCGCAGGGATTTGACGCCCAGGTGCTGGAGCATCGGCAGGCAGATCGCGTAGTCGCGCTGATCGGCCGCAAAGCCCAGGCGCTCGTTGGCTTCAACGGTGTCGGCGCCGCCATCTTGCAGCTCGTAGGCGCGGATCTTGTTCAGCAGGCCAATGCCACGGCCTTCCTGACGCAAGTACAGCAACACGCCACGGCCTTCACGGGCGATGGCCTGCAAGGCGGCTTCCAGTTGCGAGCCGCAGTCACAGCGCTGGCTGAACAGGGCGTCGCCGGTCAGGCATTCGGAGTGCACGCGGCCAAGGACCGGGGCGCCGTCGGCCACATCACCGAGGCTCAGAACAACGTGTTCGCGCCCGGTGGCTTCTTCAAGAAAGCCATTCATGGTGAACGTGGCAAAAGGGGTTGGCAGCTTGGAAGCGGCAACGAAAACGACGGGCACCGTGTGCTCCTGATTTCAGATTTCACAGGGGACAGATTGTAACAGCAGGTTCCTACAGACGCTTAAGCTGAATTGTCGCTGATAAAGATCAATAGGTTCGATTGGCCTTCAGCTTGGTTCTATGCTTTTCAGAAATGTTGATAGCCACGCAGGGCTGGCGTGATGTCCTGGCCAGCCGCATCCAACAGGGTAACACCCTGCCCCGCCGCGACCCGGCCGATCACATGCACCGGCACGCCGGCAGCCAGCAACGGCGCCAGTTCGGCAGGCGGCAAGGTGAACGCCAGCACATAGTCGTCACCGCCACTCAACGCAGCCACCCGGGCGTCCGCGTCGCCGACAAACGCCAACAAGGCCGCCGACAACGGCAATTTTTGCTGCTCGATCAACAAGCTGACAGCTGAAGCCTTGGCGATATGCCCGCAATCAGCCAACAGGCCGTCGGAAATATCCATGGCGGACGTCGCCTTGCCCCGCAGCGCCAAACCCAGCGCCAGCTGCGGTTGCGGCGACCAGTAATGGGCCAGCAGCGGCTCGGCGATAGCGACCTCTGCCGTACGCTGCCCCAGCACCAGCGGCAATGCACCCGCCGCATTGCCCAACTCGCCACCGACACACAGCAAGTCACCAGGCTGTGCGCCGCTGCGCGTGAGTGCCTGCCCCGCCGGCACCCGGCCAAATACGGTCATGGTCAGGCTCAGTGGCCCACGGGTGGTGTCGCCACCCACCAACACCACACCGCAAGCCTGGGCCATGGCGTTCAGCCCCTGGGCATAGCGTTGCAGCCAACCGGCATCAACCGTCGGGGTGGTCAGGGCAAGGGTAAATGCGAGGGGGTTGGCGCCCATGGCGGCCAGATCGCTGACTGCCACGGCCAGCGAGCGCTGGCCGAGCAGAAACGGATCGCAGGGGTCGGCAAAATGCACGCCGGCCACCAAGGTATCGGTAGATATCGCCAGTTGTTCCCCGGGAGGAACCGCCAGCAAGGCGCAGTCGTCGCCAATCCCCAGTGCAATGCCTTCGCCGCCCTGCGCACAAGGCGCGGCGGCGAAGTAGTTGCGGATCAGCTCAAACTCGCCCATTGCGTCAGCAAGCGCCAGTTAGCGCTTGTACGCCTTCACTTCGGCTTCACGCAGGCGCGGGGCCAGCTTGTCGAGCACGCCGTTGACGAACTTGTGACCGTCGGTGGAACCGTAGACTTTCGCCAGTTCGATCCCTTCGTTGATCACCACGCGGTACGGCACGTCGACGCGCTTGAGCAGTTCCCAGGTGGACAGGCGCAGTACGGCCAGTTCAACCGGGTCCAGCTCGTCGATCGCCAGGTCCAGGCACGGCGTGAGTGCAGCGTCGATCTCGGCCAGGTTGGCCGGAACACCGTGCAGGATGTCGTGGAAGTAGCTGGCATCGGCCGCGCTGAAATCGTTGTCGACGCGAAATTGCGCTTCGATTTCGTTCAACGAGGTTTTTGCCATGTGGCGCTGGTACAAGGCCTGGGTCGCGAGCTGGCGGGCCGAACGACGCTTTTCGCTTTTCGATGGCTTGCCGGCGTCTGCTGGGCGCGGGTCCTGGGGGTTGAACTGATCGCTGTCGTCGCTAATCACTTGGCCTCCAACTGTGCCAACAGGCTAACCATTTCCAGGGCGGACAGGGCAGCTTCAGCACCTTTGTTGCCGGCCTTGGTGCCGGAACGTTCGATGGCTTGCTCAATGGAATCAACGGTCAGCACGCCAAAGGCGACCGGCACGCCGAACTCCATGGACACCTGGGCCAGGCCCTTGGTGCATTCGCCAGCCACGTATTCGAAGTGCGGAGTGCCGCCTCGAATGACCGCGCCCAGGGCGATGATCGCCGCGTATTCACCCTGCTGTGCAACTTTTTGCGCAACCAGTGGAATTTCGAAGGCGCCAGGAGCGCGGATGATTGTGATGTCGCTTTCGCTCACACCGTGGCGAACCAGGGCATCCACGGCACCGCTTACCAGGCTTTCAACCACGAAGCTGTTGAAGCGGCCAACCACCAGGGCATAGCGGCCTTTGGGGGCAATGAAGGTACCTTCGATGGTCTTCAGGGTCATTCGACAAATCTCTTAAAGAGCCGGGACGCGCCTAGTGCGCGCCCCTCAGTGATATTTGAACCGCGAACAAGGGGTAAACAACGCCGGCCTTTATTCGGAGGGCACGTATTCTACTACTTCCAGGTCGAAACCGGATATGGCATTAAATTTCATCGGTGCGCTCATCAGGCGCATTTTGCGTACGCCCAGGTCCCGCAGGATCTGCGAACCGGCACCGACGATGCTGTAGGTGGTCGGTTTTTTCACCGGCGCGTGGTCGGCAGTTTCGCGGATATGCGCCAGCAACACATCGCCATCCAGCGGATGGCCCAGCAGCAATACAACCCCGCTGCCGGCCTCGGACACCGCAGACATCGCGGCCCGCAGGCTCCAGCGCCCCGGTTGCTTGACCATCAGCAGGTCGCGCAGCGGGTCCATGTTGTGCACCCGCACCAGGGTCGGCTCTTCAGCGCAGATGGTGCCCAGGGTCAGGGCCATGTGCACATCGCCTTCTACCGAATCACGATAGGTCACCAGGTTGAACTGGCCCAATTCGCTGTCCAGCGGCTGCTCGGCAATCCGCTGAACGGTACGTTCGTGGATCATCCGGTAGTGAATCAGGTCGGCAATGGTGCCGATCTTGATGTTGTGCAGTACGGCAAATTCTTCCAGCTCGGCGCGACGGGACATGGTGCCGTCGTCGTTCATCACTTCACAGATCACACCGCTCGGCTCGAAACCGGCCATGCGCGCCAGGTCGCAGGCGGCTTCGGTGTGGCCGGCGCGAGCCAGGGTGCCACCCGGCTGGGCCATCAACGGGAAGATATGGCCAGGGCTGACGATGTCTTCAGCCTTGGCGTCTTTTGCGGCGGCGGCTTGTACGGTGCGGGCGCGGTCAGCAGCGGAGATGCCGGTGGTGACACCGGTGGTGGCTTCGATGGACACGGTGAACTTGGTGCCAAACCCCGAACCATTGCGCGGCGCCATCAACGGCAGCTTCAACAGCTCGCAGCGCTCGCGGCTCATCGGCATGCAGATCAGGCCACGGGCGTGCTTGGCCATGAAGTTGATGTGTTCCGGCTGGCAGCACTCGGCGGCCATGATCAGGTCGCCTTCGTTCTCGCGGTCTTCGTCATCCATGAGGATGACCATCTTGCCTTGGCGGATGTCTTCAACCAGTTCTTCGATGCTGTTGAGCGCCACGCGGCACCCCCTTGGGTCAGGATTTAAGGTAGCCGTTGGCGGCTAGAAAGCTTTCAGTGAGGTTACTGCCGGTTGGCTCTGCGGCCTTATCGCCCAACAGCAGGCGCTCCAGGTAACGGGCAAGCAAGTCGACTTCCAGGTTCACCCGGCGACCTGGCTGGTACGACGCCATAATGGTTTCGCTCAGGGTGTGGGGAATGATGGTCAGTTCAAATTCGGCGCCATTCACGGCGTTAACCGTCAGGCTGGTGCCGTCGACGGTGATCGAGCCCTTATGGGCAATGTACTTGGCCAGCTCTTTGGGTGCGCGGATGCGGAACTCCACGGCACGCGCATTTTCGCTGCGGGCGACAACTTCGCCCACTCCGTCGACGTGGCCGCTGACCAGGTGCCCGCCGAGGCGGGTGGTCGGGGTCAGGGCTTTTTCCAGGTTCACCGGGCTGCCGCTCTTGAGGTCGTTCATCGCGGTGCAGTCCAGGGTTTCCCGGCTGACATCGGCGGCAAAGCCGTTGCCAGGCAATTCGATGACGGTCAGGCACACACCGCTGACGGCGATGCTGTCGCCCAGCTTGACGTCGCTCAGGTCGAGCTTGCCGGTTTCAACCAGCAGGCGGACGTCGCCGCCTTTTGGGGTCATTGCACGGATGCTGCCGATGGATTCGATGATGCCGGTGAACATGCCGTTCTCCTGAAGACGTGGCGCAGGCCGGTAATTATACGCTCGCTGATGGCACAGGAATGGCAGTGACTCGCCAGTCATCGCCCACAGCGCGCATTTCAGTGATCTTGAGTTGGGGGGCGTCGGCCAGTTTCTCAAGCGGCCAGTCCAGCAAAGGCCGGGCAGCGGAGCCAAGGAACTTGCCGGCGACGAATACCACGTATTCATCCACCAGCCCTTGCTGGGCGAATGCGCCCGCCAGGCTTGGGCCGGCTTCCACCAACACCTCGTTGACGCCGCGGGCCGCCAGGGCCACCAGCGCGGAACGCAGGTCGACCTGGCCGTCGACACCCGGCACCACCAGGCACTCAGGGCCAGTTGGGTATTGGTTGTCCGGCGTCACACAGGTGATAACCAGCGCAGGGCCGGCCTTGAAGAACGGCGCATTCAGCGGCACCCGCAGGCGGCCGTCGATCAGCACGCGCAGCGGCGGACGGGACATGGCCAGGGCGGTGGTTTGTTCATCCAGGCCCAGCTCGGCAGCGCGCACGGTCAGGCGGGCACCATCGGCCAGCACCGTGTCGGCGCCGGTCAGCACCACACTGGCCTGGGCCCGCAGGCGTTGCACGGCGGCGCGGGCGGCCGGGCCGGTGATCCACTGGCTTTCGCCATTGGCCATCGCGGTGCGCCCGTCCAGGCTCATGGCCAACTTGACCCGCACAAACGGCAGGCCATGTTCCATGCGCTTGAGAAAGCCCGGGTTCAGCGCCCGCGCTTCTTTTTCCAGCAAACCGCTGTGGGTCTCGATCCCGGCCTGGGCCAGACGGCGCATGCCGCGCCCGGCGACTTCCGGGTTCGGGTCCTGCATCGCCGCGACAACGCGGGCCAAACCGGCATTCACCAGCGCATCGGCGCACGGCGGCGTATGCCCATGGTGGCTGCACGGTTCAAGGGTCACGTAGGCCGTGGCGCCCCGGGCCTTGCCGCCCGCGGCGCGCAGGGCGTGGACTTCCGCATGGGGTTCGCCGGTACGCACATGCCAGCCTTCGCCGACAACTTGCCCGTCCCGCACGATCACGCAGCCAACCCGCGGGTTGGGGTGCGTGGTGTACAGGCCCTTGCGCGCCAGTTCCAGGGCGCGGGCCATGTAATGCGCGTCGAGTACCGCTTGTTCTGCCGAAGGTGGGTTCATTCTTTTACCGGCTCACGGGCCAGGCGGTCGATCTCTTCGCGGAACTCGTTGAGGTCCTGGAAGCGTCGATACACCGAGGCGAAACGGATATAGGCGACTTCGTCGAGCTTTTGCAGCTCGCCCATCACCAGTTCTCCAACCACCAGGGATTTGACTTCGCGCTCGCCGGTGGCACGCAGCTTGTGCTTGATATGCACCAGCGCCGCCTCCAGCCGCTCGACACTCACCGGGCGTTTTTCCAGGGCGCGCTGCATTCCGGCGCGCAGTTTTTCTTCGTCGAAAGGCTGGCGACTGCCGTCGGTCTTGATCAGACGTGGCAATACCAGTTCGGCGGTTTCGAAGGTGGTGAAACGCTCACCGCAGCCAGAGGCCAGGCATTCACGCCGGCGACGCACCTGTTCGCCCTCGGCGACCAGACGCGAGTCAATGACCTTGGTGTCGTTGGCACCGCAGAAGGGACAGTGCATGGTTGGCAGGCAACAAAAAATGGGAGGGCCATGGTAGCGCATCCCCGTGGCAAGACAAGCCATAGCCTTTACGGTATATAGGCTGACTATTATGTTTCATATTTTTTAAGCCACGGATTTTGTCCTTTCTGGAGCCGTACATGCAGTTACGACCACTTGTTTTGCTCACGTTGCTTGGTTTCCTGGTCGCCTGCAGCAGCCATGCCCCAAAACCCGCAGCGCCCGCTCCGGCGCCGCAACAAGAGAAAAAACTGCCGGGTGTGGAAGAAGACCTGGGCCCGCTGCCCGCCTATCAGCGTGAAGTCAGCGGCCAATTGAATGGCGTACCGGCCGGCGCCGAAGTCGAACTGGCGCTGTTAGTGATCGACGACCGTTCGCGCCCGCAACAACTGCTCGCCAGCAGCGTGCTGATCGGCAACAACAAGCCCCTGGCCTTCCGCCTGCGCTTCAACCCCGAAGCGTTCCCGGCCGGTGCAAGGGTTGAACTGCGCGGTCGCGCCAGCCAGTCCGGCCAGTTGATCCTGCACCTGCCGCCGGTGCGCATCACCCAGGCGATCACCCAGACCACCGGGCCGCTGCAACTCGTCACTGCGCCATGACGCCACCGCTGGACCTGCAACGCGCCCTCAGCGAACTGATCGGCGACGCGCAACTGGTGCCCTGCCCGCTGCCGGGCACCGAGTTGTCGCTGTGGTTGCTGGACGCCGACAACATGGACCGCGCCTTCAGCCCCGAAGAAACCCGACGCATCCTGCATGAGCCGCCGTACTGGAGCTTTTGCTGGGCCAGTGGTTTGGCACTGGCCCGGTATTTGGCGGCCAACCCCGAGTGGGTGGCGGGCAAGCGGGTGCTGGATTTCGGCGCGGGTTCGGGCGTCGCCGGGATTGCTGCGGTAAAGGCCGGAGCATTGGAAGTAGTGGCGTGCGACCTGGATCCGCTGGCCCTGGCAGCCTGCCGGGCGAATGCGGAACTCAATGGCGTGACGCTGGGCTATTCAGCAGACTTCTTCGCCGAGACCGACCGTTTCGACCTGATTTTGGTCGCCGATGTGCTGTACGACCGGGCGAACCTGCCGCTGCTGGATGAATTCCTGACTCGAGGCCGCGAAGCGCTGGTCGCCGATTCCCGCGTCCGGGACTTCCAGCACCCGGACTATCAACGCCTGGACATCCTCGACGCCCTGACACTGCCCGACCTGGCCGAGCCGTGGGAGTTTCGCAACGTGAGCCTGTACCATTCGCTGCGCCGTTGAGACCATCGCAGGCAAGCCAGCTCCCACATTGACCGAGTTCCACCTTTGGAATGCAGTCAATGTGGGAGCTGGCTTGCCTGCGATTGCGATCCTGAGACCGCCCCGCTTTCAGCTAACCCCGCCAACCCTTATAGTTGCCCCATCCCCTGCTTTCTTCGAGATACCCCATGAGTGAGCCCACGCCGTACATCTTCGACGCCACCACCGCCACCTTCGACCAGGCGGTGATCCAGAATTCCTTCGAAAAACCCGTGCTGGTGGATTTCTGGGCCGAGTGGTGCGCGCCGTGCAAGGCGTTGATGCCGATGCTCGCGCAGATCGCCGAGAGTTATCAGGGTGAGTTGCTGCTGGCCAAGGTCGATTGCGACGCCGAGCCAGACGTGGTCTCGCGCTTTGGCATTCGCAGCCTGCCGACCGTGGTGCTGTTCAAGGACGGCCAGCCAGTGGACGGGTTTGCCGGTGCGCAACCCGAGTCTGCGGTGCGCGCGATGCTGGAGCCGCATGTGCAAATGCCGCCGCCGGCGGCGGCTGATCCCCTGGAGCAAGCCCAGGCACTGTTTGCCGAAGGCCGCATCACCGACGCCGAGGCCGTGCTGGTGACCTTGCTGGGTGAAGACAACACCAACGCCGCCGCGCTGATCCTGTACGCCCGTTGCCTGGCCGAACGCGGTGAGCTGGGCGAAGCGCAAACCGTGCTCGACGCGGTCAAGAGCGATGATCACAAGGCTGCCCTGGCCGGCGCCAAGGCGCAGATCACTTTCCTGCGCCAGGCCGCCGACCTGCCTGACGCCGCCGATCTAAAAGCCCGCCTGGCGCAAAACCCGCAGGATGACGAGGCGGTGTATCAACTGGCCGTGCAGCAACTGGCGCGCCAGCAATACGACGCCGCGCTGGATGGCTTGCTCAAGCTGTTCACCCGCAACCGCAGCTACAGCGAAGGCCTGCCCCACAAGACGCTGCTGCAGGTGTTCGAACTGCTCGGCAACGATCATCCGCTGGTCACGGTTTACCGCCGCAAGCTGTTCGCCGCACTGTACTGATCGTTACTCGATCCAGCTGTACAGCGGCGTATCCCCGCCGCTGGCCACCTTGACCTTGGCGCTATGGCGCAGGCGCACCAGCAGGCGCTTGCCCGCCGAGGCGCTGCCGGCCAAGCCTTCCAGTTGATCGAGCAACTCCAGCCCGTTGAGTTGCCCGGCCTGGCGCAGCAAGTCCTGGGCGGCCTGCCACAGGCTCTCGTCCAGGTTGCCCGCGGCCGGCGCCACCACGGGTTCGGCACTCGGTGCTTTGTTGGCCTGCAACTGCGCGCCCAGCCGGGCCCAGTCGCCGTCGTCCAGCTCCAGGGTCAAGTCCACCGGCAGATCGCCGACGGTTCCACGAATTCTCAACATCGCACTCACTCCCGCACTTTTCTGACGAGCATGCTCCCACGCGTCTTGCGCTACGCCAAGCAGGCGGTCAAACTCCTCGCAAAATTGTTATAAGATCACATAACAAAACTTTCATCTTTGTTCGGGAGCTCCACCATGCGCCGTTTGCTGCTCGCTTTGCCGTTTGCCCTGTTGCCACTGGCCATCGCCCAGGCTGCCGACGAGCACGACCATGACCACGAGCACGGCAGCCTCGGCGCCCACGAACATGGCGTGGGCCGCCTCAACGCGGTACTCGACGGCCAGGCCCTGGAACTGGAACTGGACAGCCCGGCGATGAACCTGGTGGGTTTCGAGCACCTCGCTACAACCTCCGCCGACAAAGCCAAGGTCGCCGCTGCCCGCAAGCAACTTGAGCAGCCTTTGGTGCTGTTCAGCCTGCCCAAGGCCGCCGGTTGCGTAGTCAGCACCCAGGAACTGAACAGCCCGCTGTTCGGCGACAAGCCTGAAGCCGAGCATGACGACGACGATGACGAGCACGCCACCGACGGCAAAGGCGCCGCCGCCCACGAACATCATCACGACCACAGCGAAATCCACGCTCACTACCAGTTCACCTGCACCACGCCGACCGCGTTGAGCAACCTCGACTTGACCCAGGTGTTCAAGACCTTCCCCGCCACCCAGAAAATCCAGGTACAACTCATTGGCCCGAGCGGCCAGCAGGGTGTGGAAGCGACGGCCACAGCAGCCACCCTGAAATTCTGATATGAACACCCTCCTGTAGGAGCTGGCTTGCCAGCGATGGCATCGCCGCAGTGTTTCAAAAATACCGAGGCGATGTCATCGCCGGCAAGCCAGCTCCTACAGTTGATCGGCGTCATCATTTAAATCGAGCCAGACCACTGACTTTCTATGACCCAAGCACTTATCGAACTGTCTGACCTGGGCTTCAATTGGCCCGGTCACCCCCAGTTGCTGGACATCCCGACGTTCCGCCTGGAGCCGGGCGAAACCTTGTTCCTCAAGGGCCCCAGCGGCAGTGGCAAGACCACCCTGCTCGGCCTGTTGGGCGGTGTGCAGAAGCCCAGCCGCGGCAGCATTCGCCTGCTGGGCCAGGAGCTGACCGAGCTATCGGCCGGCGCCCGCGACCGCTTTCGTGTCGACCACACCGGCTACATCTTCCAGCAGTTCAACCTGCTGCCGTTTCTCTCGGTACGCGAGAACGTGGAGCTGCCCTGCCACTTTTCCAAGCTGCGGGCGCAACGCGCGGTACAGCGTCACGGCAGCGTCGACCAGGCCGCCGCGACCTTGCTCGCCCACCTGGGCCTCAAGGACAAGCGCCTGCTGGAACGCCGCGCCGACTCCCTGTCCATCGGCCAGCAACAACGGGTGGCCGCCGCCCGTGCGCTGATCGGCCAGCCAGAACTGGTAATCGCCGACGAGCCGACCTCGGCCCTGGACTACGACGCCCGGGAAGCCTTCATTCAGCTGCTGTTCGCCGAATGCCGCGAAGCAGGCGCCAGCCTGTTGTTCGTCAGCCATGACCAGAGCCTGGCGCCGCTGTTCGACCGCAACCTGTCGCTGGCCGAACTCAATCGCGCCGCCACGCCCGTAGAGGTTTGAGATGTATTTGTTTCGACTAGCCATGGCCAGCCTGGCTAACCGCCGCTTTACCGCGATCCTCACTGCCTTCGCCATCGCCCTGTCGGTGTGCCTGTTGCTGGCAGTGGAACGGGTACGCACCGAAGCCCGCGCCAGCTTCGCCAGCACCATCAGCGGCACCGACCTGATCGTCGGCGCGCGCTCCGGCTCAGTGAATTTGCTGCTGTATTCGGTGTTCCGCATCGGCAACGCCACCAACAATATTCGCTGGGACAGCTACGAGCACTTCGCCGCCAACCCGCAGGTGAAATGGGCGATCCCGATTTCCCTCGGCGACTCCCACCGCGGCTACCGCGTGATGGGCACCAACGACTCCTATTTCGAACACTACCAATACGGCCGTCGGCAGAACCTGGAACTGGCCAGCGGTCGCGCCTTCGCCATCGACCCGTTCGAAGTGGTGCTCGGCGCCGAAGTGGCCGACGCGCTGCATTACAAACTCGGCGACAAGCTGGTGCTGGCCCATGGCGTGGCGGTGGTCAGCCTGGTCAAGCACGATGACAAACCGTTCACCGTGGTCGGCATTCTCAAGCGCACCGGCACTCCGGTGGACCGCACGCTGCACATCAGCCTGGGCGGCATGGAAGCGATTCACATCGACTGGCACAACGGCGTACCGGCCCAGGGCAAAGGCCGGATCAGCGCCGACCAGGCGCGCAACATGGACCTGACGCCGCAAGCCATCACCGCGTTCATGCTCGGCTTGAACAACAAGATTTCCACCTTTGCCCTGCAGCGGGAAATCAACGAATTCCGTGGCGAGCCGATGCTGGCGATCCTGCCGGGCGTGGCGCTGCAAGAGCTGTGGAGCATGATGGGCACGGCTGAAAAAGCGCTGTTCGTGATCTCGCTGTTCGTGGTGCTGACCGGCTTGATCGGCATGCTCACCGCGATCCTCACCAGCCTCAACGAGCGCCGCCGGGAAATGGCGATCCTGCGTTCGGTGGGCGCGCGGCCCTGGCATATTGCGACACTGCTGATCTTCGAAGCCTTCGCCCTGGCGCTGTCGGGCGTGATTGCCGGCGTCGGGCTGTTGTACGTGTGCATCGCCGCGTCTCGCGGCTACTTGCAGGCCAATTACGGCCTGGATTTGCCGCTGTCGTTGCCGAGCGAATATGAATGGACCTTGCTCGGCGGTATTCTCCTCGCCGCGCTGCTGATGGGCAGCGTGCCGGCCTGGCGCGCCTACCGACAATCGTTGGCCGACGGCCTGTCGATACGTTTATGAGGAAGCTGTTGATGCGTCGCGTCGTGCTTGCGTTGTTACTGCTGGTGGCCCTGCCCGCTTGGGCTGAAGACCAGCCCAAGGACCTGTCGTGGCAGGAGATGATCCCGCCGGACGCGCCGCCGGAAATCCCTAACATGAAGCCGCTGCACGACTTGTCGGGCATGGCCGATGCGCTGTCGGTGGAGTCTGCGCCGGCCGCCAAGCAGGACCTGCCCAACGCGCCCGTCGTCCAAAGTCTGGACGGTAGGCACATCCGCCTGCCGGGCTATATCGTGCCGCTGGAAGTCAGCGAAGAAGGCCGCACCACGGAGTTTCTGCTGGTGCCGTATTTCGGCGCCTGCATCCACGTGCCGCCACCGCCGTCGAACCAGATCGTGCACGTCAAAAGCGAGGTCGGTGTGAAGCTCGACGAGCTGTATCAACCGTACTGGATCGAAGGCCAGATGCAGGTCAAAGCATCCAGCAGCGAACTGGCCGATGCCGGCTACCAGATGGATGCCGACAAGATCTACGTGTACGAGTTGCAGGAATAACCCGTGATTGAAGTTTCATTGAGCTGAGTCAAAAGCCCGAACGTTACGATCTTTACCATTGGACACAAGCCATTAATAACGTCCTTTGGAGCTCCCATGAACAAGTCCCTGCTCGGCGCGTCGCTTGTCGCGCTCGCCCTCGTCGCCCCCGTTGCCCACGCTCACGAAGCGGGCGACATCCTGATTCGCGCCGGTGCCATCACCGTCAACCCGAAGGCGGACAGCAGCAGTGTCAAGGTTGACCAGGGCCCACTGGCCGGGACCAATCTGGGCGGCAAGGCGACCATGAGCAGCGACACCCAGTTGGGCTTGAACTTCGCCTACATGCTCACCAGCCACTGGGGTATCGAACTGCTGGCGGCCACGCCGTTCGAACACGATGTGAAGATCAAGAACACCGCCCTGGCGCCAGCCAACGGCAAGCTCGGCTCGCTCAAGCACCTGCCGCCGACCCTGAGCGTCGTGTACTACCCGCTGGACAGCAAGTCGGTATTCCAGCCGTACATCGGCGCCGGCATCAACTACACCTGGATCTACGACGAACACGTCGGCGGCCGCGCCCAAGACGCCGGCTTCAGCAACTTCAAGGCGGAGAACTCCTGGGGTTGGGCTGCGCAGATCGGTGCGGACTACATGATCAACGACAAGTGGATGATCAACGCCCAGGCGCGTTACATCGACATCAGCACCAAGGCCACTGTAGACAACAACGCACTGGGCCAGGGCACCCGCGCCAAGGTCAACGTGGATGTGGACCCGATGGTTTACATGGTGGGTATTGGCTACAAGTTCTAAACACGCGTCAAGCAACGCCGCCTAACCAAACGTGGGAGCCGGGCTTGTGTAGGAGCTGGCTTGCCGGCGATGCAATCAACTCGGTTTATCAGTTACACCGAGGTGATGCTATCGCCGGCAAGCCAGCTCCTACGCAAGCCCTGCTTCCACTTTTTGCGTTGGGTTGTTCTCAGCTATGCCGGTAGAACCGGTCGAGCAACGCCGGCAACCCGGCCCGCCAGGCCCGTGGCTTGATGCCGAAGGTGTGAAGGATTTTCTTGCAGGCCAATACCGCGTGTTGCGGCTCATCGGCGGCATCCGGGCGGGCGGCGTGGGCCTGGGCCGTCGGAGCTTCCACAGCCAGCTCGTGGAAGTTGCGCGCTTCGGTCAGGATCGCCTGCCCCAACGCCAGCGGCGTGGTCGCCTCCTGGCCGGCGTAGTGATAAGTGCCCCACAACGGCGCTGCGCAATCGAGTTGCTTGAGCACCGAAATGATCACCCGCGCGGCGTCGTCCACCGGCGTCGGATTGCCCCGGCGGTCGTCGGCCATCAGCAGTTCGTCAGGTTTTTCGGCACGGGCCAGGAAGCGCCCGAGGGTGCCGTCGACGCTGTCATCCAGCAGCCAGCCAAAACGCAACAGCACGTGCTGCGGGCAAGTGGCGCGTACGCTTTGTTCGATACGCCACAAGGCCTGGCCTCGCAGGCCCAAGGGTACGGGTTCGTCTTTTTCGCTGTAGGCGGTGGCGCGAGAGCCATCGAACACCCGGTAGCTGGACGGTTGCAGCAAAGTGATGCTGTGATGCTGGCACAGTTCGGCCAGGCGCTCGATCGCATATTCCTGGGCGGCCAGACGCGTTTCGCTGACTGTCTCCGCCTGAAACCAGTCGAAGTAATAGGCGAGATTGATCAAGGCATCGGGACGGGTGTCGTCGAGCAGTTGCGTAAGACTCGCGGCATCCCAGCCGTCTTGGGGCGGACGCGGGGCGAGGAAACCGATGTCTTCCTCCGCACCGAGGCGAATCAGCGCCTGCCCAAGGGCATTCCCGCCGCCCAGTAACATAAGGCGCATTCGCATAAATTGAGCAGGCCCGGTCTGTTTGGAACGATGGTTATTATCGACAGGCTTGTGAGCCATGCCGTTGGCATTTGCCAGAATCGTTGCATTTTGCGGGTTTGTAGCGCAACCGTCACTTATAAAGTACGCCGTTGCAGTGTGGTGAGCGGGCTTGCCCCGCGCTGGGCCGCGCAGCGGCCCCAATAAGGTAGGATTGCCCCATGAACCTTCCTGAATCAACCAACACGGTCTTGAACGGTTTCCACCCCGCCGTCAGCACCTGGTTTCGCAGCACGTTCCCCTCGGTGACCGCCGCCCAGGCCCAGGCGTGGCCGCTGATCCGCCAACGCCGTTCTACGCTGATCGCCGCGCCCACCGGCTCCGGCAAGACCCTGACTGCCTTCCTCGCGGTGCTGGACGACCTCGTGCATCAAGGCCTGGCCAATGGCGGCCAACTGCCGGACCAGACGCTGGTGGTCTATGTCTCGCCGCTCAAGGCGCTGTCCAACGATATCCAGATCAACCTGCAGAACCCGCTGGCCGGCATCACCGAACACCTGCAACGCCTGGGCCTGCCGCCGCTGGCGATCCGCACCGCCGTGCGTACCGGCGACACGCCGCAGAAAGACCGCGCCTTGATGCGCAAGCACCCGCCACACATTCTGGTCACCACCCCGGAATCGCTCTACGTACTGCTGGGCTCGGATTCCGGCCGACAGATGCTCGCCAGTATCCGCACGGTGATCGTCGATGAAATCCACGCCATCGCTGCCAGCAAACGCGGCAGCCACCTGGCCCTGACACTGGAGCGCTTGCAGGGTTTGTGCAGCGAACCGCTGACCCGCATCGGCCTCTCCGCCACGCAAAAACCCATCGCGGCGGTGTCACGTTTCCTGGTGGGCACCGACCGGCCCTGCGACATCGTCGATATCGGCCACGCGCGTCCCCGGGACTTGGATATCGAAGTGCCGCCGGTACCGCTGTCAGCCGTCATGGCCAATGACGTGTGGGACCTGGTCTACGACCGCCTTGCCGAACTGGCCAGGCAACACCGCACCACGCTGATTTTCGTCAACACCCGGCGCCTGGCCGAACGCCTGGCCCGGCATTTGAGCGAGCGCCTGGGCAAAACCGCCGTCGCCGCCCACCACGGCAGCCTCGCCAAGGAACTGCGCCTGGACGCCGAACAACGGCTCAAGGCCGGCGAGTTGCAAGTACTGATCGCCACCGCGTCGCTGGAGCTGGGGATTGATATCGGCGATGTCGATTTGGTGTGCCAGATCGGCTCACCCGGTTCGATCAACGGTTTTCTGCAACGCGTCGGACGCTCCGGGCACCAGGTCGGCGGCACGCCCAAGGGCCGGTTGTTCGCCACCACCCGTGACGACCTGATCGAATGCGCCGCCCTCCTCGACTGCGTGCGCCGGGGCGAGCTGGACACCTTGCTGTTCCCGGTCGCACCGCTGGATGTGCTGGCCCAGCAGATCATCGCCGAAGTCAGCTGCCAGGAATGGCAGGAACAAGCCCTGCTCACGCTGATCCGCCGCGCCTCACCCTATGCCAAGCTGGATGAACGTCACTACCAGGCGCTGCTGCAAATGCTCGCCGAAGGCTACAACGGCCGCCAGGGCATCCGCAGCGCCTACCTGCACCGCGACGCCATCACCCGCACCCTGCGTGGCCGGCGGGGCGCCAAGCTCACCGCCGTGACCAGCGGCGGCACCATCCCCGACAACGCCGACTACAGCGTGCTGCTGGAGCCGCAGAGCCTGAACATCGGCAGCGTCAACGAAGACTTCGCGGTGGAAAGCATCGCCGGGGATATCTTCCAACTGGGCAATACCTCCTACCGCATCCTGCGGGTGGAAACCGGCAAGGTGCGGGTCGAAGATGCCCACGGCCAGCCGCCGACCATTCCGTTCTGGCTCGGTGAAGCGCCGGGGCGCAGTGCCGAATTGTCGTTTGCGGTAGCGCGTTTGCATGGGCAAGTGGATGAGTTGCTGGCGGCCACGCCGGGCAACCTGCAACCGGCGCTCGACTGGCTCACCGCCACTCTGGGCCTGAACCTGGCCAGCGCCGAACAACTGCTGGATTACCTGGCGCGGGCGCGGCTGGCATTGAGCGCGTTGCCGTCCCAGGACACGTTGATCATGGAGCGGTTTTTCGACGAGTCCGGCGGCACCCAATTGATCATCCACACGCCGTTCGGCAGTCGCATCAACCGCGCCTGGGGCCTGGCATTGCGCAAGCGTTTTTGCCGCACCTTCAACTTCGAACTGCAAGCCGCCGCCAGCGAGGACGCGATTGTATTGTCGCTGTCCACCAGCCACAGTTTTGAGCTGGACGAGGTGTGGCGCTACCTGAACAGCAACACCGCCGAGCACATCCTGACCCAGGCGGTGCTGGATGCGCCGCTGTTCGGTGTGCGCTGGCGCTGGAATGCCGGGGTGGCCCTGGCGCTGCCGCGTTACACCGGCGGGCGCAAAGTGGCGCCGCAGATCCAGCGCATGAAGAGTGAAGACCTGATCGCCAGCGTATTCCCCGACCAGATCGCCTGCCTGGAAAACCTCGCAGGCGAGCGCGAAGTGCCCGAGCATCCGCTGGTGGAACAAACCCTCGACGATTGCCTGCACGAGGCCATGGACAGCGAAGGCTGGCTGGCCCTGTTGCGGCGCATGGAGCGCGGTGAAATCCGCCTGATCAGCCGCGACCTGCCGGCGCCCTCGCCACTGGCGGCGGAGATTCTCAGCGCCCGCCCCTACACCTTTCTCGATGACGCGCCGCTGGAAGAGCGCCGCACCCAGGCCGTGCTCAACCGGCGCTGGAGCGACCCGCAAAGCACCGACGACCTCGGCGCACTGGATGCCGAAGCGATCGCCGGTGTGTGTGAGGAAGCCTGGCCGGCGCCGAATGGCCTGGACGAAATGCATGAAGCGTTGATGAGCTTGGCGTGCATCGCCCAATCCGAGGTCACGCCGCAGTGGGCGCAATGGCTGCAAGCCTTAGCCGAAGGCGGTCGCGCCAACCGCTTGCAGATCGGTAGCGACCAGGCCATTTGGGTGGCCGTGGAACGCTTGAGTTGTTTAAAGGCGATCTACCCGAATGACCTGCCGCTGCTGCCCGGTTTCGATCAGCCCTGGACGTTCGACGAAGCGCTGGTGGAAGTGCTGCGGGCGCGCCTGAGCGGCTTTGGCCCGCTGACGTTGATCGAGATCGCCGCACCATTGGCTTTGCCGGTGGCCGAGGTGTCACAGGCACTCGCGCGGCTGGAAAGCGAAGGCTACGTGCTGCGCGGCCGTTTCAGCCCTGGCGTCAGCGAAGAACAATGGTGCGAACGTCACCTGCTGGCGCGTATTCACCGCTACACGGTCAAGCGCCTGCGTCGGGAAATCGAGCCGGTGGCATTGCAGGATTTCATGCGGTTTCTGTTTGACTGGCAACACCTGTCGGACGGCACTCGCGGCCAGGGCAGTGCGGTGTTGCCGCAGATCATCGCGCAGTTTGAAGGGTACGCCGCGGCCACGTCGGCCTGGGACAGTGATTTGCTCAGCGCACGGATCAAGGATTACTCGCCGAGCTGGCTGGACGACTTGTGCCGCAGCGGCAAGGTGGTGTGGACACGCCTGAGCAACAAGGCTGGCGCAACGGCCTTGCGCAGCACGCCGGTGGTGCTGTTGCCCCGCAGCCAGGTGCCCTTGTGGAGCGGACTGACCGAGGCGCCTGACAGCACTGAGCTATCGCCCAAGGCGCAGAAAGTCCATCAAGCACTGCGGGACAACGGCGCGCTGTTTTTCGATGAGTTGATCCACGAAGCCCACCTGTTGCGCAGCGAACTGGAAACCGCCTTGCAGGAACTGGTGGGCGCCGGGCTGGCGAACGCCGACAGCTTCGCCGGCCTGCGCGCCCTGACCACGCCGGCGAGCAAACGCCAGGCCCGCAGCAGCCGGCGTGGGCGTGGCGCGTTTATCGGCGGGATGGACGATGCCGGGCGTTGGGCGCTGGTCAGGCGTGCGCCGGTGGCAGACGGCACACGCCCGGCGGCACACTCGGCCGAAACGCTGGAGCATGTGGCGATGACCTTGCTGCGCCGCTACGGCGTGGTGTTCTGGCGCTTGCTGGAGCGTGAGGCGGACTGGTTGCCCAGTTGGCGGGAACTGCTGCGCACGTTCCATCGGCTGGAAGCCCGGGGCGAGATTCGCGGCGGGCGGTTTGTGAGTGGTTTGGCGGGGGAACAGTTTGCATTGCCGGAAGCGATTCCATTGCTGCGGGAAGTGCGGCGCAGGCCCCACGATGGAAGCTTGATTGCGGTGTGCGGCGCCGACCCGCTGAACCTGGTGGGCACACTGTTGCCGGGCAGCAAGGTGCCGGCGTTGAGCGGCAACCGGCTGGTGTATCGGGATGGCGTGCCGGCGGCAGTAGAGATTGCCGGCAAGCAACAGGTGTTGTTGGAGCTGGATCAGCAGGAGGCCGGGTTGGTGCGGGAAAAACTGATCAGACACTGAGCCCCGTAGCAGCTGTCGAGCCCAAGCGAGGCTGCGTGGGGCGCGACTCGATTCAGCGCCAGGCTGAGTTTTGGTGTTGCTGCCAACGCAGCCTCGCTTGGGCTCGACAGCTGCTACGGGGTTCGGGTGGTCTGGGCTATTGGGTTCTTGGCTGCTCCGTCAGCACCACCGACGAAGGCGCCTCTTCTTCCGGCTCATCCACCTGCTGCCCGACCCGCTGCGGCAGCATCACCTGCTGTGGATAAGTTTGCGCGAAGTGAACAAAGGCGCAGTTATCCACAAGCTTTTTCAGCCGCTGGTTAAACGCGCGACTCACCGCATATTGCCCGCCCGACACCGTCCGGAACTGCGCCGTCAGCACCACGCCGTTAAGGTCCATCTTGTCGACACCAAACACCTCCAGCGGCCCTTGCAGGTTGTACTTGAGGAACACGTCATCACGGATCGACTGCCCCGCCTCGCGGATCAATTCCACGGCCTTGTCGACGTCGGTGTCATAGGTGAACTGCACCGAGAAGAACGCATAGGCAAATTGCCGCGATTGGTTGGTAACCGCCTTGATCTGCCCGAACGGCACCGAATGCACAAACCCCTTGCCGTCGCGCAGGCGCAGGGTACGGATGGTCAGGCCTTCGACGGTGCCGGCGTGGCCGGAGTCGAGCACCACCCAATCGCCGATCGACAGGGTGTCTTCGATGATGATGAACAGGCCGGTGATCACGTCCTGCACCAGTTGCTGAGAACCAAAGCCAATCGCCAGGCCGACCACCCCGGCACCCGCCAGCAGCGGTGCGACGTTGATCCCAAGATTGGCCATGGTGGTGATCGCGCAGATCACCACCAGGATGATTTTCACCGCGTTGCGCAGCAACGGCAGGATGGTTTTTACCCGCGTGCTGGGCTGGCGGCTGGAGCGTTTGTTGACCGGCGGTTTCAGGGCTTCCTGAATCGCCGTGTCGAGTACCACCCAGAACAGCCAGGTCACCAACAAGATCAAACCAATGCTGCTCAGGGAATCACTGATGGCCCGGCCCACCGAGTTGCGCTGGGCAAATTCAAACAACGACACGCCCCAGATCCGCCCAAGGATTTCGATAAAGGCGATGGCCATCACGATGCGCAACAGCGCGTGCAGCAGGCTAAGGAACCGCTCCTTGTAGGCGCTGCTGCGCTGCACCGCCACTGTGCTGCGGGACTGGAACAGGTGCTGCAATACAGTGCTGAGGAACACCGTACCGATCAGCAGGATCGTGGTGAACAACGCGCAGCGCAGGGCTTTCTGGCTGTCGTCGCCGGCGCCGATCAGGTTGATCGCCGACACCAGCACCATCAGCAGAATCGGCCAATACCACAGGCCGGAAAACACCCGCAGTGATTGCTGCACCGCCGGATGTTTCAAGCGTTGGGCCAGGGGCCGGTTGCGGATCAAATGCGCCACCGGACGACGCAGGCGAATCACCAGCATGCCGAAAATCACCGAGGCAAACAGCCCGGTGAAAATCGCCACGCTGGCGGTGATATTGCCCCCCAACTGGCGGGCAATCTGCGGGCTGGTCAGGGCATCGCTGAGGGCGGCGAGGAAGCCGATCAGGAACAGCGGCTTGGGGCAGTAGTCACGAATAATCCGCACGGCCGGGCGCTTGTGGCCGACGTTGAACATGACAATGACGCACAGCAGGATCGAGGTGGAAAAAATGCCGCTGCTGGTGGCGTAGGCAAAACACAGCGCCAGCGCGCGGCCCACCGAGGTGGGCAGGAAGTGGCTGACGTAAAGCGTTAACGGCAGGCAGATCAGGGCAGGAATCGTGTAGGGAATCAGGTAGCCCAGCAATGCCTGAAGGCGCTGGCGCGGTGCGATATGCCGCTGCTGGCTCAGGCGCCTGACGATAAACCGCCCAAGCAGGGTCAGCACGGCGAAGGCGCCGATCCACACCCCGGACAACACCAGGAAGTCCCCGGCCACGCTCCATGAGGAACGTTCGGACGGCTGGTTGACCAGTTTGTCCACCTCGTCTGCCGCCCGATCGGCCCGCAGGCGCCAGGCGTCGATCAGGTTCTGGTTGAGGTCTAGTTTGTCTTGCACACCATCGATGCTGGAGCTGATGGCGCCGAGCAGGCCGCCTTCCACCAGCAGCTCCGGCTTGGCCGGGGCGGCAGGCGCTGGAGCCGCGGGGGCGGTGGCCGCTTGCAGCGCGCCATTGCCGCAGAACAGCAGCGTGCCGAGCAGTAGCACAGTCTTTAAATTCAACAAAACACCGGGCTCCTTCAGAAGGGTCTGTAAGGAACTGACGGGTTTGGCGGCTGATCGTTCCCCCCGCCCATCGATCCGTGCGTGCCAGGCAAATATCAAATGCCAATACCTGTCTTTTTCCGCACAAGCCGACACCCGAGACTGCGCGCCTGATTGAAACCCACCGGAGTTGCAGCCATGCCCATTGCCTTGCTCGCGCTGACCCTCAGCGCTTTCGCCATCGGGACGACCGAATTCGTCATCGTTGGCCTGTTACCCACCATCGGCGCCGACCTTGGCGTAAGCCTGCCGTCCGCCGGCCTGCTGGTCAGCCTCTACGCCCTGGGCGTGGCCATCGGCGCGCCGGTGCTCACCGCACTGACCGGCAAAGTGCCGCGCAAATTACTGCTGTTGTCGCTGATGGTGCTGTTCACCCTCGGCAACCTGCTGGCCTGGCAAGCGCCGAGTTATGAGTCCCTGGTGTTGGCGCGGATCGTCACCGGCCTGGCCCATGGGGTGTTTTTCTCGATTGGCTCGACCATCGCCACCAGCCTCGTGCCCAAGGAAAAAGCTGCCAGCGCGATTGCGATCATGTTTACCGGCCTGACCGTGGCGCTGGTGACCGGTGTGCCGCTGGGCACGTTTATCGGCCAGCACTTCGGCTGGCGCGAAACCTTCCTAGCCGTTTCGGCCCTGGGCTTGATCGCGTTTATCGGCAGCCTGCTCTATGTGCCGAAAAATATCGCCCACAGCAAACCAGCGTCGCTGTTGCAGCAACTGCAAGTACTGAAACAACCACGGCTGCTGTTGGTGTACGCCATGACCGCGGTGGGGTACGGCGGCTCGTTCATCGCGTTCACCTACCTGGCGCCGATTCTTCAGGACATCAGCGGCTTCAGCGCCAGCACCGTCAGCCTGGTGCTGCTGGTGTATGGCATCTCGGTGGCCATCGGTAACATCTGGGGCGGCAAACTGGCCGACAAACGCGGCCCGATCAGTGCGCTTAAAATCATCTTCGCCCTGCTCGCCGCCGTGTTGTTCGTGTTGACCCTCACCGCCGGCAACCCATGGCTGGCCCTGGCCACTGTGCTGGTGTGGGGCGCGGTCGCCTTCGGCAACGTGCCGGGCTTGCAGGTGTACGTGGTGCGCCAGGCGGAACACC
Source organism: Pseudomonas sp. A125 (assembly GCF_055409485.1). Taxonomy (NCBI): domain Bacteria; kingdom Pseudomonadati; phylum Pseudomonadota; class Gammaproteobacteria; order Pseudomonadales; family Pseudomonadaceae; genus Pseudomonas; species Pseudomonas sp. A125. Next base: position 50,147 of record NZ_JBUZVP010000016.1, on the reverse strand, counting down.
ACACGCCGAACGCGGTGGACGTGGCTTCGGGCCTGAACATCGCAGCGTTCAACCTGGGGATCGCCGGTGGTGCATGGGCCGGTGGTTTGATCGTCGCCCACATGGGCTTGATCCACACCGCGTGGATTGGTGCCTCGGTGGTATTGGTGGCCCTGGCGCTGACGGCCTGGAGCGGTCGACTTGACCGCCTGGGGCCGGTGCATGCCGAGAGTTCGACCCGCGTGGTTGGTGGGCACTGATCCGCCGGGATAAAACAAAACAACTGTGGGAGCCGGGCTTGCCCGCGATGGCGGTGGATCAGTGAGATAACTCTCTGCTGACACTCCGTCATCGCGGGCAAGCCCGGCTCCCACATTGGAGTGTGGTGTTGCCCAGCGCCAAACCGTCTGTAGGACCGTCGAAACTTTCTTCCAATCATCGCAGTCACCCTAAAACGGAGGTCACCACACAGCTAACCCACGGGAGTCATCATGGCCGCGATTCATATCGGCATTTCCGGCTGGCGCTACACGCCTTGGCGGGGGGATTTCTACCCCGAGGGCCTGACCCAGAAGCGCGAGCTGCAGTTTGCCTCACGGGCGGTCAACAGTATCGAGATCAACGGCTCGTTCTATGCACTGCAAACACCCAAGCGCTACGCCGAGTGGTATGGCGACACGCCCGAGGGATTTGTGTTCAGCGTCAAGGCGCCGCGCTATATCACCCACATCCTGCGGCTGCGGGAGGTGCACAAGCCGATGGCGAATTTCTTTGCCTCCGGCGTGCTGGAACTCAAGGAAAAGCTCGGGTCGATCCTCTGGCAGTTCCCGCCCAGTTTCAAATTCGACGCGCCGTTGTTTGAGGCTTTTCTGGCCGAACTGCCCACCACTACCGCGCAAGCCGCCGCCCTCGCCCGCCAGCATGAACCCCGCCTGAACGGCAAGGCGAGCATGAAGGCCTACGGCAAAAAGCCGCTGCGTCATGCGGTGGAAATTCGCCATAAAAGTTTTGCCGTACCGGAGTTCGTCGAGCTGCTCGACAAGTATGGCGTGGCCCTGGTGGTGGCGGACACGGCCGGCAAGTGGCCCTATCTGGAAGATGTCACGGCGAACTTTGTCTACCTGCGGTTGCACGGGGACAAAGCGCTGTACGCCAGCGGCTATACGCCCGAAGCGCTCAAGCGCTGGGGTGATCGTATCGAGCGCTGGAGCCAGGGCAAGCAACCGACCGATGCGCAGTTGATCGACCCGCAGCACAAGCCCCGTGCCCGCAAGCAGCGCGAGGTGTTTTGTTATTTCGATAACGACATCAAGGTGCGTGCACCCTTCGATGCGCGCCAGTTGCTGCAGCGTTTTGGCCTGGACCAGCAATTGGCTACCGAACCCGGCAAGCTGCCGGACGCTGGGGTGTTGCCATGACGCACCCAGAGCTGATGCCGACCGCGCCCACCGAAGCCATCACCCGGTTCAGGGTGCTGACGGTCAATACCCACAAGGGTTTCACCGCGCTCAACCGGCGCTTCATCCTGCCCGAGTTGCGCGAGGCGATCCGCAGCGTGGCCGCCGACGTGGTGTTCCTGCAGGAGATCCACGGCACCCACGAGCGCCATCCCAAGCGCTACAGCAACTGGCCGAGCATGCCGCAGTACGAGTTCCTCGCCGACAGCATCTGGCCGCAGTTCGCCTATGGCCGCAACGCGGTGTATCCCCACGGCGACCACGGCAATGCGTTGCTGTCGAAATTCCAGATCATCCGCTATGACAACCTCGACATTTCCCAAAGCGGCCATGAAAGCCGCGGGCTGCTGCATTGCGTGTTGCGCCTGCCGGGTAATGTGCAGGACGTGCACGCCATCTGCGTGCACCTGGGGCTGCGGGAAGTGCACCGCCAGCAGCAACTGCGCCTGATCGCGCAGCGGATCGCCGAGATCCCCGCCGACGCGCCGGTGATTGTCGCCGGTGACTTCAATGACTGGCGCCAGCAGGCAGACCTTGCTCATTGCGGGCTGCGGGAAGTGTTTATCGAAACCCTGGGCAAGCCGGCCCGCACCTTCCCCGCGCGCCTGCCGCTGCTGCCTCTGGACCGCATCTATGTGCGCAACCTCAAGGTGCATCAGCCGCAGGTGCTGACCAGCCGCCCGTGGTCGCATTTATCCGACCACGCGCCGCTGTTGGTGGAGATCGAATTATGAACAGCGCGCCCCTGGAAAAGCTTGCGGTGGAGCATATCGCGACCGACCAACCGCCGGACGATGCAGCAGCCCGGGACCCGGATTATGGCTGGCAGGGAAGCAACCAGATTGAGTTGCTGGAGAACGGCGAGGCTTACTTCCCCAAGGTGTTCGAGGCGATGCGCCAGGCCCAGCGGGAGATCCTGCTGGAGACCTTCATTCTGTTTGAAGACAAAGTCGGCCATGAACTCAAAGGTATTTTGATCGAGGCCGCGCAGCGTGGCGTTAAGGTGGTGGCCAGCCTCGATGGCTTTGGCTGTGGCGAGCTGACGCCAGGGTTTCTCAGTGAGCTGAGTCAGGCCGGCGTGACCGTGCAGATGTTCGACCCGGCGAGCAAGACGCTGGGCTTTCGCACCAACTGGTTTCGCCGCCTGCACCGCAAGATTGTGGTGGTGGATGCCACCGTGGCATTTATCGGTGGGATCAATTTTTCGGCCGACCACCTGGGGGATTTTGGCCCCGAGGCCAAGCAGGATTATGCGGTGCAGGTGCAAGGCGCGGCGGTGGCTGACTTGCACCATTTTGCCCTCGCGCAAAGTGGCCGGCGTGTGCGCAAGCGTCGCGGCTGGCGGCGTGAGCAACGCCCGTCGCCCTGGGCTGCGGGCGAGGGCGATGGTTTGGTGCGGCTAATTTACCGGGACAATCTGCAACACCGTTCCGACATCGAAGAAGCCTACCTGCATGCCTTGCGCAAGGCCCAGCGGCGGGTGGTAATTGCCAACGCTTACTTCTTCCCGGGTTACCGTTTGCTGCGGGAAATCCGTAATGCCGCGCGGCGCGGGGTGCAGGTGCAATTGATCATGCAGGGCCAGCCGGATGTGCTGCTCGCAAAGCTTGCGGCACGCATGCTGTATGACTATTTGCTCAAGGAAGGCGTGGTGATCCACGAGTACTGTCAACGTCCGTTGCACGGCAAGGTGGCGTTGGTGGATGAGCAATGGAGCACGGTGGGATCAAGTAATCTTGACCCGTTGAGCCTGTCGCTGAACCTTGAGGCCAACGTGCTGATTCGCGATCGCGGGTTCAATCAGCAACTGTTCGAACGCCTGGAATACCTGAGCCAGAACCACTGCAAGACCATGCCGGAAAACCGCTCGCCTCGCGGCTGGTTCTGGCGGGTAACCGTGGGCTTCGTGGTGTTCCACGTGCTGCGGCATTTTCCCTCGTGGACCGGCTGGCTGCCGGCCCACAAGCCGAGGTTGAAACCCTTCGTTCATGAGGAGCGTGCGGACCATGACCCAAGCTCACACAGCTGAACAGAACGCCCGCCCGGGGTTTTTCAAACGCTGGAAAAAACCGCTGACCGTGGTGTTTTTCCTGGTGCTGATCGTGCTGTTCACCCTGCTTGCCCGGCGTATCGACTGGAGCGAGGTGTTCGACACCCTCGGCAGTTTCAAGCTGCGCACCTTGCTTATCGCCGGCGCGCTGACCCTGTGCAGTTTCCTGGTGTATTCGTGCTTTGACCTGATCGGGCGCACCTACATCCGCCAGCCTTTGCGCTGGAAGCAGATCCTGCCGGTGGGCATCATCAGCTATGCCTTCAACCTCAACCTGAGTGCCTGGGTGGGTGGCATCGCCATGCGCTACCGGCTGTATTCCCGGTTGGGGGTGAGCAGCGGGAACATCGCGAAAATCCTCGGCTTGAGCCTGGCCACCAACTGGTTTGGCTACATGGCGATTGCCGGCGCGGTGTTCAGCAGCGGGCTGGTGTCGCTGCCGCCGGGGTGGAAGCTCAGCAGTGGCGCGCTGCAAGGCGTTGGCGTGCTGCTGGTACTGGCGAGCCTGGGTTATCTGCTGGCGTGCCGGTTGTCGAAAAAGCGCGCGTGGTCGGTACGCGGGATTGAAATCAACCTGCCGTCGCTGCGCATGGCGGTGTTGCAGCTGGCACTGGGTGCGCTGAACTGGTCGCTGATGGCGGCGGTAATCTTCACGCTGCTGCCCAAGCAACTGGATTATCCAGTGGTGCTCGGCGTGTTGCTGATCAGCAGCATTGCGGGGGTCGTCACGCATATCCCGGCAGGGCTTGGGGTGCTGGAGGCGGTGTTTATTGCCTTGTTGCAACACGAAGCGTCCCGCGGCAGTTTGCTCGCGGGCCTGATCGCCTATCGCGCAATCTACTTCATCCTACCGCTGCTGGTGGCCCTGGTGATGTACCTCGCGGTGGAAGCCAAGGCCAAGGCGCTGCGCGTGAAAAAGACGCCTAAGACTGAATAATGCTCAAGCGTTCGCCCACCACCATCTCGGTGATCCAGTCCACCAGGATCGAGGTGTAGGCCTGCTGCGACACCGGGTCACTCAGGGAGTGATCCGCACCGTCGATAATCCGATGGGTCAGCGAGTGCGTCTGCTGGCAGGCCGCGCGGTAGCTCATGATGGTGGCGTGGGGCACGTGATCGTCGGTTTCCGATTCAACAATCAGCACATCCCCGGTAAATGCCGCGCAGGCGTGCAAGGCGCGATTGGTTTGGGCGTGCACAAACGTGCCGCGGTAATCCATCAGGTCGGCCTTGTCCAGGTCGCGCTTGGGCTTGAGCCACTTCTGGTCGCGGTACAGCGCAGGTACCCGCAGCGCCAGCCAGCGCACGGGGCGCAGCGAGGTGAGGATGGCGGCCAGGTAACCGCCGTAACTGGTGCCCACCACCGCCACCGCCGAGGTGTCGATGGCCGGGTGTGACAGCAGGCGGTCGTAGGCGGCGAGCAGGTCGCGCAGGTTGTCTTCGCGGGTGACGCGCGACAGTGGAATGCCGTTACCAGCATGGCCGCGCAGGTCAAAGGTGAGGCACACGCAACCCAGCCCGGCGATGCCCTTGGCGCGTTCCAGGTCACGCTCCTGGCTACCGCCCCAGCCGTGCACAAACAACACCCCCGGCACTTTCGATTTGGGACTCAGGAACGTCCCGCTCATCTGTTCATCGTCGATATCAATGGCAATGTTTTCGCTTCTAGCCGTCATAAGATTTGACCGTCACATACTTGAGAAGAAAGTCGCTGTTTTCGGCCGGGCCGCGGTACACCTCAATCGCGTCAGCCGGCAGTGGCTGGTCGACGTAGGTTTCTACCGACGAGACGTAAATCGCCCGCAGCCCGGGGTTATTGACGAAGCTTTGCAACGCCGCGACTTCCGCGCTGCTGGCCCCGCCCATACGCCAGGATTGCTCCAGCACACCGCTGCGGCGCTGGCCGTCGCTGTCCAGGCCTTGGGCGATGTCGTAGTTGCGCCGCGAAGCGTAGAACCCCGGGTAGGCTTCATCCGCCGCAGTATCAAACGCCTGCGCTTGCTCGATGGCCAAGCGCACATCGTCAGGTAGCTCGAGCTCAAGCAGGTCTTCGTAGTAGCCCGGTACCACCAGCAGGTTAGAACCACCATAGACCTCCTCGCCCTGCCCGTCCTGGGTCAGGTACTGATCACCGCAGTAGCTGATGACGTGATCGCCGATAAAGCTCTGGCCTACACTGTGAGTGACCACCTGGTGCAAATCCTGCTCCAGTACCACACCGTCAGTGAACAGTTGCGCCGCGTCAGGCCGGGCGAGGATGGCGTCGAATTCGTCGAGGCTGCGGATCACTTCCTGGCCGCGACCGGCGCACGCGTGCACGGGCTTGAGGCGGATCGGCCCGGTGTAGAGCAAGTGGGTGGCCGCCGGCCGCGCGTCTTCCAGGGCGTGCACACTCAGGCCATCAAGTACCACGTTGCGAATACGCTCGGAAAACAGCGGCGACCAGCCTTCAGGGGCCACCGCATTTTTATTCAGCAGCCCGTGGCTGATGGCCTTGGTGCAGATGAAGTCGTGATCGACGTAACCGCCCCACAAGTCTTCGGGGCCTTTGATGCCCAATTGCCGCGCCTGGGCCGCACCGACCAGGGTTTGGGTAGGTAACAGATAAAGGTCGCGCCCACTGTGCAACTCAGGGTCATAGCTGCCGCCATATTTGAGCCCGAGGATCTGCGCCAGCCAGCGGGCCAGGGCGCGGTTGGTTTCGACTTCGTGCAACGGCGCGCCCGGTCGGACCGAGTGTGCCACTACGATTTTCTTGCGCTTTATCGGGGTCATGCGTCCCCCTTGGCTGTCCTGCCATGTGTGTAGGGAGAAGGTTGCAGGGATCAAGCCAAGGCGAGGTTTGTTTAAACTCCTCGATAATCAATCAGTTGCGAGGAAAGCGATAGCACTTGGCCTGTTTTATTCTGCACGAAGTGCTCTGGCAGTCGCGGCGTTCTGCACGATTCAGGCTTGGGCCTTGCTGGGCATTACACCGAAACGGCTGCGGTAGTCGCTTGGCGCCAGCCCAGTGATTTTCTTGAAGGTAGCGCGGAAGGCGCCGGGGTCTTGATAACCGACAGTCCAGGCGATGTGATCAATGGTGCCGTTGGTGAACTCAAGCATCTGCCGCGCCTTGCCCACCCGCAGGTGCTGGCAGTATTCGGTGGGTTTCAAACCCGTGGCGGCGCGGAACCGGCGCAGGAATGTGCGCTCCTCAAGCCCAGCCTGTTGCGCCATCGCGGCCAAGGAAACATCCACCGCGCCACTGGCCTGCAGCCAATGCTGCACCTTTAGAATCGCACCGTCGCCATGGGCCAGGATCGGCGCAAAGTTACTGCCACACTCACTGGCGCTGTCGCTGTGTTCGATCACCAAAAAGCGCGCGGTGCTGGCGGCGATGCTCGGGCCGAGTAAGCGGTCTACCAGGCGCAGACCAAGCTCGGACCAGGCCATCAGCCCGGCGGTGGTGATCAGATCGCCGTCATCGACGATGGGTTTGTCGGCCTCAAGGCGAATAGCCGGGTAACGGCCAGCGAAAGATTTGGCTGACGTCCAGTGCGTGGTGGCGCTACGACCGTCCAACAGGCCGCTTTCCGCCAGCAGGATCGAACCCACGCACACCCCACCCAGGATAGTCCCCGTGCGGTGCTGCTGGCGAAGCCAATCGAGCAACTCGGCAGAAGCCTGCCCCTCGGAGAAGCCCGCGATGGACGGCGGAATCAGCAAGGCGGTCAGCGCCTGCCCGGCGCCCGGCTGGCTGTCGAACACGCGGGCCGGCGCACTGCCTGCCTCGGCCTGCCAATGACTGATACGCAGTGCCGGCAGTTGCTCGGACTGATGCTCGGCGGCAATCCGGCTGGCGACGGCGAACAAGTCAGTCAAGCCATGCACGGCGGCCATTTGCGCACCGCTGTAGATCAGCACGCCAAGTTCGACGATCGCCATTGTCAGTTTTCCCTCTGGTATTGTCGGTGCGGCCAATCCCCAGGCGCTACGCCAGCCACGATACTGGACGCATCAACCATCACAAGGAAACCAAACATGGCCAAGCAAGCGCTCATCCTAATCGATATCCAGAACGACTACTTCCCCCAGGGCAAGTGGCCGCTTGACGGTGTGGACGCGGCGGCAGACAAGGCGCAGCAAGTGCTCCAGGCGTTTCGCCAGGCGGGCGATGCGGTGATTCATGTGCGCCACGAATTCAAATCCGACGATGCGCCCTTCTTCACCCCGGGTTCGCAAGGCGCGCAGTTGCACCCCAAGGTCCTGAACCGGGCCGATGAACCGGTGGTGCTCAAGCATTTCGTCAATGCGTTTCGCGAGACCAACCTGCGGGAGCTGCTGGAACAACGCAGCATCACCGAGTTGGTGGTGGTGGGCAGCATGAGCCATATGTGTATCGACGGCGTGGTGCGCGCGGCGGCGGATCTGGGCTACAGCGTGACCGTGATTCACGATGCCTGCGCCACGCGGGACTTGGAATTCAACGGTACCACCGTACCGGCGGCCCAGGTGCATGCGGCGTTTATGTCGTCGCTGGGGTTTGCGTATGCGAGCGTGGTGTCGGCGGCCCAGTTCCTGGCTGCCGACTGATTACGCTGCTTACCGGGTGGCGATGATGAACAGGCGCGGAAATGGCAGCAGCACGGTGCCATCGCCCAGCGCAGGATAAGCCTTGGTGATCCGCGCCAGGTACTCATCGAGGAAGGCGCTTTTTTCTGCTTCAGTCAGGGGCGCCAGGAACGGACGCAGCGCCGACCCTTTGAACCACTCCACCACCGCAGCAGCGCCTGCGAGCGGATGGTGGTAAGTGGTGCGCCATACATCCACGGTGGAACAGTGTTTGTTCAGCAGCTCAAAGTAGTAGCTCGCGGTATGGCGTTCGTTGTGTTTCACCGCGCTGATCTTGGCAGCCCATGGCCCGTGCGCCGCCACTTCCCGCGCCAGCGTGTGGGCCGGCTCATCGAGGTTGTCGGGCGTTTGCACTGCCAATGTGCCGCCGGGGTTCAACTGATTGATCAGGTGCGGGTACAACGCGGCGTGGTCCGGCAGCCATTGCAGCGAGGCATTGGCGAGGATGACGTCGAACTTCTGCGCGGGGTTCCAGGCGCCGATGTCGGCCAATTCGAAGTTCAGCGTGGGCAGGCGCGTGCGGGCGTCGACCAGCATGTCATCGGAGCTGTCCATGCCAGTGACCAATGCCTGCGGGAAACGATCAGCCAATACTTCAGTAGAGTTGCCCGGGCCGCATCCCAGGTCGACGGCGCTGCGCACATCGCTATCAGGGATGGCCGCCACCAGGTCGCGGACGGGACGGGTGCGCTGTTGTTCGAACATCGAGTATTGCTTGGCTGACCAGGTCATCGCGGCATGCCTTCTTCTGTGAGGAGTGACGACAGCCTAATTCTTGTGATCCATGAGAACAAACGCCAGCATTCATCACCTCCCATACCTCAAAAGTATTCCTATGCTGGAACTCAGGCAGCTCGGCCGTTTGTACCCAGCGTGCTACGCCTGTTCCGGGAAACCCTTGTCGGCGTTTCAGTGGTGCAGGAGGCGCCGCGTATGACCGCGACCCTGAGCCTGGTAGCTGCAGGCCTTGGGGTGTCCATACACGGTTTGCCAAATCCGACTAAAATTATTGTCGACCTGCGCAGGCGTCAGCCCTGCATGGGCGCTCAAGCCAGCCGTGGGATGGCAATGATATGGACCACTATGCCGACGATCTGGCGGAGTTGATCGAGCATTTGGATCTGAGAAACGTGATCCTCTTCGGCTTTTCCACCGGAGGTGGCGAAGTAGCACGTTATATCGCTCGCCACGGCATCGCGCGCGTGGCCAAGGCGGGGCTGGTCTGCTCGGTAACTCCACTGATGTTGAGAACTGAACAAAGAGCGAGCCAATGCTGAATGCTCAGGTTCGCGCAGCAATGAGCACCGCCAGCCCAAAAAAAACCGCGCGGCCCTGTCAGGCGGCGCGGTTTCTTATATTTGCAGCGTGTTGCGTGACTATATCCTAGAACGGAATATCGTCATCAAAGCTGTCGAAGTCGGCCGCTGGCTGAGGAGCTGCCTGCTGTGGCGCTGGACGCGACTCACGCTGTGGCTGCTGGGTTGGCTGCGGACGGGACTGCTGCTGTGGACGCGGTGCCGAGTTGGACATGCCGCCCTGGCCCTGTTGGTCGCCCTGTGGACGGCCGCCCAGCAGTTGCATGGTGCCTTGCATGTCGACCACGATTTCGGTGGTGTAACGCTTGATGCCGTCTTTTTCCCACTCGCGGGTTTGCAGTTTGCCTTCGATGTAGACCTGCGAACCTTTGCGCAGGTACTCACCGGCGATCTCTGCAACCTTGCCGAACATCGACACACGGTGCCATTCGGTTTTCTCGACCTTCTGGCCGGTTTGCTTGTCGGTCCACTGCTCGCTGGTCGCCAGACTCAGGTTGGTCACGGCGTTACCGTTCGGCAAGTAGCGAACTTCGGGATCCTGGCCGCAAGTACCGACCAATATGACTTTGTTAACCCCACGGGCCATAACGTTCTCCTAGGCTGGGCGCGCTGTCGGCACTGGGTTGACCAGTTGCTCGAGCGTCGCGCGATCCAATAATTCGGTGTCCAATTTGATGTAGATGGCGGCTTCTTCAGTGACAACCACAGCATCCGTAACCCCAACGACGGCCTTCAGGCGCTCGACCAGACCGGCTTCGCGGATCGCTTCGGGCGATAACGGCAGGCGCAGGCTCGTCACATAGGGAGGTTCGCGCATGGTAACAGCAAAGGCCAGCCAGAGGGCAGCCAGACCTGCGCATCCCAGGAACACAACCGACAAACCGCCATGCTGGAACATCCAGCCACCCATGATCCCGCCCAGTGCAGAACCGAGGAACTGGCTGGTGGAATACACGCCCATCGCCGTGCCTTTGCCGCCGGCCGGTGAAACCTTACTGATCAGCGAAGGCAATGAAGCCTCCAGCAGGTTGAACGCCGTGAAGAACACCACCGTGCCGATCACCAGTGCCCGCAAGCTGTCGCCGAACTGCCAGAAGAATAGCTCAGTGAGCATCAATGTCGCGACGGCGCCCAAGAGAACTCGTTTCATTTTGCGTTTCTTTTCGCCATAGATGATGAACGGGATCATGGCGAAGAACGAGATCAGCAGCGCGGTAAGGTAGACCCACCAGTGCTGCTCCTTGGGTAACCCGGCTTTTTGCACCAGGGCCAGGGGCAAGGCGATGAAGCTGCACATCAGCATCGCGTGTAATACGAAGATACCTAAATCCAGGCGCAGCAGGTCCGGGTGCTTGAGCGTGGGCAGCAACGCCTGTTTTGCCACGCCCGACTCACGGTGCTGCAACGGCCCCGTGGAGCGCGGCACCATAAAGGCGACGATCACGATGCCGAACAGCGCCATGCCGCCGGTGGCGAGGAACAGGCCATGCAAGCCGAACGCACGGGTCAGCAACGGGCCCACCACCATCGCAACGGCAAACGACAGGCCGATGGTCATGCCGATCATCGCCATGGCCTTGGTGCGATGTTGCTCGCGGGTCAGGTCGGAAAGCAGCGCCATGACGGCGGCGGAAATAGCGCCCGCGCCCTGCAGGACGCGCCCGGCGATCACGCCCCAGATCGAGTCGGCATTGGCCGCGAGCACGCTGCCCAGGGCGAACACGATCAGCCCCAGGTAGATGACCGGCCGGCGGCCGATGCGGTCGGAAATGATCCCGAACGGAATCTGGAACAGCGCCTGGGTCAGGCCATAGGCGCCAATCGCCAGGCCGATCAGGGCTGGGGTCGCTCCTGCGAGATCCATTCCATAGGTCGCCAATACTGGCAACACCATAAACATGCCTAGCATACGGAATGCGAACACCAGGGCCAGACCGCTTGCTGCGCGGGTCTCGCTGCCACTCATGCGTTCGCTGTGGGGATCGTGCATGGATAAACCTCGTGTGAACCGGCGGCGATTCTACCAGTCCCATCGATTGAGAGGGTATATGCGGCGCTTTGCCGCGCAGCTTTCATGTAAGGCTGCACCCGGCACTTTGACAGTGTATATTCATCCAGTCTTTAGCCGTATACTCCTGCATTATTTACGCCCGCCGTGCGAGGCCATCTTGGACAAGATCCTGATTCGTGGGGCTCGAACCCACAACCTGAAGAACATCGACCTGACCCTGCCACGGGACAAACTGATCGTCATCACCGGCTTGTCCGGGTCCGGCAAGTCGTCCCTGGCGTTTGACACGCTGTACGCCGAAGGCCAGCGCCGCTATGTGGAATCCCTGTCGGCCTATGCCCGGCAGTTCCTGTCGATGATGGAAAAGCCTGACGTCGACACCATCGAAGGCCTGTCGCCAGCAATTTCCATCGAACAGAAATCGACGTCGCATAACCCGCGCTCCACCGTGGGCACCATCACCGAAATCTACGACTACCTGCGCCTGCTGTATGCCCGCGTGGGTATCCCCCGCTGCCCGGACCACGACATTCCGCTGGAAGCCCAGACCGTCAGCCAGATGGTCGACCTGGTGCTGGCCCAGCCGGAAGGCGCCAAGCTGATGCTGCTGGCGCCGGTGATTCGCGAGCGCAAGGGTGAACACCTTTCGGTCTTTGAAGAACTGCGTGCGCAAGGTTTCGTACGCGCCCGGATCAACGGCAAGCTCTATGAGCTGGACGAAGCGCCGAAGCTGGATAAACAGAAGAAGCACTCGATTGATGTAGTGGTCGACCGCTTCAAGGTACGCGCTGACTTGCAGCAGCGCCTGGCGGAGTCTTTCGAGACCGCACTGAAGCTGGCGGACGGCATTGCCCTGGTGGCACCGATGGACGACGAGCCCGGGGAAGAAATCATCTTCTCTGCGCGCTTCGCCTGCCCGATCTGCGGCCATGCCATCAGCGAGCTCGAACCGAAGCTGTTTTCCTTCAACAACCCGGCCGGCGCCTGCCCGACCTGTGATGGCCTTGGAGTTAAGCAATTCTTCGACATCAAGCGCCTGGTTAATGGCGACCTCACGCTGGCGGAAGGCGCGATACGTGGCTGGGACAGGCGTAACGTCTATTATTTTCAGATGTTGGGTTCGCTTGCGTCGCACTACAAGTTCAGCCTGGAAGTGCCGTTCAACGAGCTGACGAGCGAACATCAGAAATTCATCCTGCACGGCAGTGGTTCGCAGAACGTCGACTTCAAATATTTGAACGACCGTGGCGATATCGTCAAACGCTCCCACCCGTTCGAAGGCATCGTGCCGAACCTGGAACGCCGTTACCGCGAGACCGAGTCGGCCAGCGTGCGCGAGGAGCTGGCCAAGTTCCTCAGCACCCAACCCTGCCCGGATTGCCGTGGCACGCGCCTGCGCCGTGAAGCGCGGCACGTATGGGTTGGCGAGAAGACCTTGCCGGCGGTGACCAACCTGCCGATTGGCGATGCCTGTGAGTACTTTGGCACGCTGAAGTTGACCGGTCGCCGTGGGGAGATTGCCGACAAGATCCTCAAGGAGATTCGTGAGCGGCTGCAATTCCTGGTCAATGTGGGGCTGGACTATCTGTCGCTGGATCGCAGTGCCGATACGCTTTCCGGCGGTGAAGCCCAGCGGATTCGCCTGGCGAGCCAGATTGGTGCCGGCCTGGTGGGCGTGCTGTACATCCTCGATGAGCCTTCGATCGGCTTGCATCAACGGGACAACGACCGACTGTTGGGAACGCTGAAGCACCTGCGGGACATCGGGAATACGGTGATCGTGGTCGAGCACGATGAAGACGCGATTCGCCTGGCCGACTATGTGGTCGACATCGGCCCGGGAGCGGGTGTGCACGGTGGGCATATTGTCGCCGAGGGCACCCCGGCAGAAGTGATGGCGCATCCTGATTCGCTGACCGGCAAATACCTGTCGGGCCGTGTGAAGATCGCCGTGCCGGCCAAACGCACTCCGCGCAACAAGAAGATGGCACTGCACCTCAAGGGCGCGCGTGGCAACAACTTGCGCAATGTCGACCTGGAAATCCCGTTGGGCCTGCTGACGTGCGTGACCGGTGTATCCGGTTCGGGCAAGTCGACGCTGATCAACAACACACTGTTCCCGTTGAGCGCCACCGCGCTGAACGGCGCGACGACTCTGGAAGCCGCCGCTCACGACAGCATCAAGGGGCTGGAGCTCCTGGACAAGGTGGTCGATATCGACCAGAGCCCGATTGGCCGCACACCGCGGTCCAACCCGGCAACCTACACCGGGCTGTTCACACCCATTCGCGAGCTGTTCGCCGGCGTGCCGGAATCGCGCTCCCGTGGCTACGGGCCCGGCCGGTTCTCGTTCAACGTCAAGGGCGGGCGCTGCGAGGCTTGCCAGGGCGATGGCCTGATCAAGGTGGAGATGCACTTTCTGCCGGACATCTACGTGCCATGCGACGTGTGCAAGAGCAAGCGCTACAACCGCGAAACCCTGGAGATCAAGTACAAGGGCAAGAGCATCCACGAAACCCTTGAGATGACTATCGAGGAAGCCCGGGTATTCTTTGACGCCGTACCGGCCCTGGCGCGCAAGCTGCAGACGCTGATGGATGTTGGCCTGTCGTACATCAAGCTGGGGCAGTCGGCGACCACGCTGTCGGGTGGTGAGGCGCAGCGGGTCAAGCTGTCTCGTGAGCTGTCCAAGCGTGATACCGGCAAGACCCTGTACATCCTCGATGAGCCGACCACAGGCCTGCACTTCGCGGATATTCAGCAACTGCTGGACGTGCTGCATCGCCTGCGTGACCACGGCAACACGGTGGTGGTGATCGAGCACAACCTGGACGTGATCAAGACCGCCGACTGGCTGGTGGACCTGGGGCCGGAAGGCGGCTCCAAAGGTGGGCAGATCATTGCGGTCGGCACACCGGAGCAAGTGTCGGAGATGAAGCAGTCTCACACGGGCTTCTACCTCAAGCCGCTGCTTGCCCGCGATAAGGACTGATCGTTCTGTGCATGAAAAAGCCCCTGTCACTGTGTAAGTGGCAGGGGCTTTTTTGTAGCCGGCGGAATCAGAACTGCGATTGCAGGTAATTCTCCAGGCCAATCAACTTGATCAGGCCCAACTGCTTTTCCAGCCAGTAGGTGTGATCTTCTTCGGTATCATTCAACTGCACCCGCAGGATTTCCCGCGTAACGTAGTCATTGTGCTGCTCGCAGAGCTCGATGCCCTTGCAGAGCGCGGCACGCACCTTGTACTCCAGGCGCAAGTCGCTGGCGAGCATGTCAGGCACCGTGGTGCCGGTGTCCAGGTCGTCGGGACGCATACGTGGCGTGCCTTCGAGCATCAGGATACGGCGCATCAGCGCATCGGCGTGCTGTGCCTCTTCTTCCATTTCGTGGTTGATACGCTCGTAGAGCTCGGTAAAGCCCCAGTCTTCGTACATCCGCGAGTGAATGAAATATTGGTCACGAGCTGCCAGTTCGCCCGTCAGCAACGTGTTGAGGTAATCGATTACGTCGGGGTGACCTTGCATCGTCCTACATCTCCCTGCTTGAAAGTCTGTAGTTTGAACCATGATGACCCGGAGGTCACGGGACCAACGGCAGAAAAGTGAACATTTCCGGTGAAAAGTAGCTGAAATAACGCAAAAACCGCCCAAATGAGGGCGGTTCTGCTTATCGTTTAGAGTTAGTTAAGCGATACACCCAGTGCAGATGCGATCCCTTCTCCATAAGCAGGATCTGCCTTGAAGAAGTACTGCAACTGGCGCTGCACCACATCACTGGAAACACCTGCCATGGCGCCGGCGATGTTGTTGATCAGCAGGGCTTTCTGCTCATCGCTCATCAGGCGGAACAGCGCACCGGCGTGGCTGTAGTAGTCGGTGTCTTCGCGGTGATCATAGCGATCAGCCGCGCCGCTCAGTGCCAATGCCGGTTCAGCGTACTGAGGAGCCTGCTTCGGTGCGTCAGCGTAGCTGTTTGGCTCGTAGTTGGGAGCCGCACCGCCATTAGTGCCGAATGCCATCGAACCGTCACGCTGGTAGCTGTTGACCGGGCTGCGTGGCGCGTTCACCGGCAGGTGCTGGTGGTTGGTGCCTACACGGTAGCGGTGGGCATCAGCGTACGCAAACACACGACCTTGCAGCATGCGGTCTGGCGACAAGCCCACACCTGGAACCATGTTGCTTGGACCGAAAGCCGCCTGCTCAACTTCAGCGAAGTAGTTCATCGGGTTACGGTTCAGTTCCAACTCACCCACTTCAATCAGCGGGAACTCTTTCTGCGACCAAGTCTTGGTCACGTCGAACGGGTTCTCGTAGTGAGCGTTGGCCTGGGCTTCAGTCATGATCTGTATGCACACGCGCCATTTCGGGAAGTCACCGCGCTCAATAGCACCGAACAGATCACGTTGGGCGTAATCAGGGTCAGTACCCGCCAGGCGTGCAGCGTCAGCCGGCGCCAGGTTCTTGATGCCTTGCTTGGTCTTGTAGTGCCACTTAACCCAGTGCCGCTCGCCGCGGGCGTTGATCAGGCTATAGGTGTGGCTGCCGAAGCCGTGCATGTGACGGTAACCGTCCGGGATGCCACGGTCCGAGAACAGAATGGTGACCTGGTGCAGCGCCTCGGGGGAGTGCGACCAGAAGTCCCACATCATCTGCGCACTTTTCAGGTTACTTTGCGGCAGACGCTTTTGGGTGTGGATAAAATCCGGGAACTTGAGCGGGTCACGGATGAAGAACACCGGGGTGTTGTTGCCAACGATGTCCCAGTTGCCTTCTTCGGTGTAGAACTTCAACGCGAAACCACGTGGGTCGCGTTCGGTATCAGCCGAACCACGCTCACCGCCCACGGTGGAGAAGCGCAGGAACGTCGGGGTTTGTTTACCCACGGACTCAAACAGCTTGGCGCTGGAGTACTGCGTGATGTCTTGAGTGACGGTAAAGGTACCGAAAGCCCCCGAACCTTTGGCGTGCACGCGACGCTCAGGAATGTTTTCGCGGTTGAAGTGGGCAAGCTTCTCGATCAGGTGGAAATCGTCGAGCAGCAACGGCCCACGCGGGCCGGCAGAACGGGAGTTCTGGTTGTCGGCAACGGGAGCGCCGCTGGCGGTCGTAAGGGTTTTATTCTGGCTCATGCTCAATCTTCCTCAGGTCAGTCATGGAACTGCCGGCTAATCGGCCTGGGGGGAGTATTGACCAGTAAGGTGTCACCATCAAATTCATTAAATCATGAGCTTCAATAGAATTTAACTAACGAACCATCCAAACAGATAGCCATGACAGTTTTATGAGTTGAGACGTGTTTGGCCGGGGTGTTTCCGGTTTTCTAACGCGCACAAAAAACCGGGCACTAGGCCCGGTTCTTCGTTACAGACTGACGTCTTACTCAGCGGATACAGCTTCACCGCCAACTGGACGATCGATCAGCTCAACGTACGCCATAGGCGCGTTGTCACCAGCGCGGAAACCGCACTTGAGGATGCGCAGGTAGCCACCCTCACGGGTAGCGTAACGCTTGCCCAGGTCGTTGAAGAGCTTACCAACGATAGCTTTCGAACGAGTACGGTCGAAAGCCAGACGGCGGTTAGCCAGGCTGTCTGTCTTGGCCAAAGTGATCAGCGGCTCAGCAACGCGACGCAGTTCTTTAGCTTTCGGCAGTGTAGTTTTGATCAGCTCGTGCTCGAACAGCGACACCGCCATGTTCTGGAACATAGCCTTACGGTGCGAGCTGGTACGGCTCAGGTGACGACCACTTTTACGATGACGCATGGTTCATTCCTTACCAAACTCACGTTCGGTGATTACGACGATCAGGCAGTCGCCTTGTCGTCCTTCTTAAGACTTGCAGGCGGCCAGTTGTCGAGGCGCATGCCGAGGGACAGACCGCGGGAGGCCAGAACGTCCTTGATTTCAGTCAAGGATTTCTTGCCTAGGTTCGGAGTCTTCAACAGTTCTACTTCGGTGCGCTGAATCAGATCGCCGATGTAGTAAATGTTTTCCGCCTTAAGGCAGTTAGCCGAACGTACAGTCAGTTCCAGATCGTCAACCGGGCGAAGCAGGATCGGATCGATCTCGTCTTCCTGCTCGATTACCACTGGTTCGCTGTCACCCTTGAGGTCGACGAACGCAGCCAACTGCTGTTGCAGAATGGTTGCAGCGCGGCGGATAGCCTCTTCAGGGTCCAGAGTACCGTTGGTTTCCAGATCAATAACCAGCTTGTCCAGGTTAGTACGCTGTTCGACACGGGCGTTTTCCACCACGTATGCGATACGGCGAACCGGGCTGAACGAAGAGTCAAGCTGCAAGCGACCAATGCTGCGGCTTTCATCTTCATCGCTCTGACGCGAGTCGGCCGGTTCATAACCACGACCACGAGCTACGGTGAGCTTCATGTTCAGGGCGCCGTTAGACGCCAGGTTAGCGATTACGTGATCGGGATTAACGATCTCGACATCATGATCCAGCTGAATATCGGCAGCGGTAACCACCCCCGAACCCTTCTTCGACAAGGTCAGCGTAACTTCGTCACGGCCGTGCAGCTTGATAGCCAGACCTTTAAGGTTCAACAGGATTTCAATTACGTCTTCCTGTACACCTTCGATGGCGCTGTACTCGTGGAGCACACCGTCAATCTCGGCCTCGACTACTGCACAGCCGGGCATTGAGGACAACAGGATGCGGCGCAGCGCGTTGCCCAGGGTGTGGCCAAAACCACGCTCGAGAGGCTCGAGAGTGATCTTGGCGCGGGTTGGACTGACAACCTGCACATCAATGTGACGGGGTGTCAGGAACTCATTTACCGAAATCTGCATGGATGCACCTATTTTCTAGCCCTTACTTGGAGTAGAGCTCGACAATCAGGCTTTCGTTGATGTCGGCGGACAGATCACTGCGAGCAGGAACGTTCTTGAAAACGCCCGACTTCTTCTCAGTGTCTACTTCTACCCATTCTACGCGGCCACGTTGGGCACACAGATCGAGAGCTTGGACAATGCGAAGTTGATTTTTTGCTTTCTCGCGAATCGCGACCACGTCACCAGCACGAACCTGGTACGACGGGACGTTAACGGTTTGGCCGTTTACGCTGACGGATTTGTGCGATACCAGCTGACGGGATTCGGCACGAGTCGAACCAAAGCCCATACGGTATACAACGTTGTCCAGACGGCATTCGAGCAGTTGCAGCAGGTTTTCACCGGTTGCACCTTTCTTGCCAGCAGCTTCTTTGTAGTAGCCGCTGAACTGACGCTCGAGAACGCCGTAAATACGACGGACCTTCTGCTTTTCACGCAGTTGGGTGCCGTAATCGGACTGGCGACCGCGGCGTTGGCCGTGGATGCCAGGTGCTGCTTCAATGTTGCACTTCGATTCGATCGCGCGCACGCCGCTCTTCAGAAAGAGATCGGTGCCTTCACGACGAGCGAGTTTGCATTTTGGACCAATGTAACGAGCCATTCTTTACAATCTCCTGGATTACACGCGGCGCTTCTTCGGCGGACGGCACCCGTTGTGCGGGATTGGCGTCACGTCGGTGATGCTGGCGATCTTATAGCCACAGCCGTTCAAAGCACGGACAGCAGACTCACGACCTGGACCTGGACCTTTGACGTTGACGTCGAGGTTTTTCAGGCCATATTCCAGCGCAGCTTGACCAGCACGTTCAGCAGCTACTTGAGCAGCAAACGGGGTGGACTTGCGAGAACCGCGGAAACCCGAACCACCGGAGGTAGCCCAAGAAAGCGCGTTACCTTGACGGTCGGTGATGGTCACGATTGTGTTGTTAAAAGATGCATGGATGTGGGCGATGCCATCAACCACTGTCTTTTTAACTTTTTTACGAGGACGAGCAGCAGGTTTTGCCATGATTAATTTCCTGTCGATTCGCGTGGGCGATTACTTGCGGATCGGCTTACGCGGACCTTTACGGGTACGCGCGTTAGTCTTGGTACGCTGACCGCGTACTGGAAGACCACGACGATGACGCAGACCACGGTAGCAACCGAGGTCCATCAAACGCTTGATTTTCATGTTGATTTCGCGACGCAGGTCACCTTCAGTGGTGAACTTCGCCACTTCGCCACGCAACAGCTCAATCTGCTCGTCGCTCAGATCTTTGATCTTTGCGGCTGGGTTTACCCCAGTGTCTGCGCAAATTTTCTGCGCAGTAGTGCGACCAACACCATAGATGTAGGTCAGCGAGATAACAGTGTGCTTGTTATCTGGAATGTTAACGCCTGCAATACGGGCCATTCAGTGGGACTCCAATTGACAGCTACCTACGCCCCGGAAGCCAAGAAATAGGGCGCGAGATAATATCGCTGTAATAACAAATAATCAACCCGGCAGCGCACTAGCTGCCGGGCTTCAAGCGGATCACACTCAGCCTTGGCGCTGTTTGTGACGCGGTTCCGCGCTGCAAATTACTCGAACAACACCTTCGCGGCGAATAATTTTGCAGTTACGGCACAGCTTTTTCACCGATGCACGAACTTTCATCACCAACTCCTCGAACCTTATGGGTACTCAGCGCAACATGCCGCTGCCGTAACCCTTCAGGTTGGCTTTCTTCATCAGGGATTCGTACTGGTGCGAAACGAGGTGCGATTGTACTTGGGACATGAAGTCCATCACAACCACGACGACGATCAGCAACGAGGTCCCGCCAAGGTAGAACGGAACGTTTGCTGCAACCACCAGGAACTGGGGCAACAGGCACACGGCCGTCATATATAGAGCACCGAACATGGTCAAGCGAGTCAGAACGCCATCAATGTAGCGCGCAGACTGCTCACCTGGACGGATACCCGGAATAAAGGCACCGGACTTCTTCAGGTTTTCCGCTACGTCTTTCGGATTGAACATCAACGCCGTATAGAAGAAGCAGAAGAAAATAATCCCTGCACTAAACAGCAGAATATTCAACGGCTGACCAGGAGCGATCGACTGCGAGATGTCCTGCAACCAGCCCATACCTTCAGACTGACCGAACCAGGCACCCAACGAAGCCGGAAACAGCAAAATGCTGCTCGCGAAAATGGCAGGAATAACCCCGGCCATGTTCACTTTCAGCGGCAAGTGGCTGGTCTGCGCAGCAAAGACCTTACGGCCCTGCTGACGCTTGGCGTAGTGAACAGCAATACGACGCTGGCCACGCTCAATGAACACCACAAAACCGATAATCGCTACTGCCAACAAACCGATGGCAACCAGGGCGAAGATATTAATATCACCCTGACGTGCAGACTCGAAAGACTGCCCAATCGCTCTCGGAAGACCGGCAACGATACCTGCGAAAATCAACATCGAGATACCGTT
The DNA here is from genome assembly GCF_055409485.1 of Pseudomonas sp. A125. Taxonomy (NCBI): domain Bacteria; kingdom Pseudomonadati; phylum Pseudomonadota; class Gammaproteobacteria; order Pseudomonadales; family Pseudomonadaceae; genus Pseudomonas; species Pseudomonas sp. A125. The sequence continues at coordinate 29,412 of NZ_JBUZVP010000016.1, read as the reverse complement.
ACCAACACCACGCTCAGTAATCTGCTCACCCAGCCACATCATGAACATCGCACCAGCCACAAACGTGGATACCGCGACGAAATGGAAGCCAAAGTCACCAGTGAACGCAACACCCTGCCCGGCCAGGCCAACGGACATGCCGATAGCTTGAACCAGGGCGAGGATGACAGTGCCGTAGCGGGTGTACTGGCTTATCTTGCGACGGCCAGCTTCACCTTCCTTCTTCAACTGCTCCAACTGCGGGCTGACGGCGGTCATCAGTTGCATGATGATCGATGCCGAGATATACGGCATGATCCCCAGTGCAAAGATGCTCATCCGTTCCAGCGCGCCGCCGGAAAACATGTTGAACAAGCTAAGAATGGTCCCCTCATTCTGTCGAAACAGGTCTGCGAGTCGGTCCGGGTTGATACCTGGAACCGGGATGTGTGCGCCTATTCGGTAGACGATAATCGCCAGGAACAGAAAACGCAGACGAGCCCAAAGTTCAGACATACCGCCTTTGCCGAGCGCTGAGAGAGCACCTTGCTTAGCCATTTATTCCTCGAACTTGCCGCCAGCTGCTTCGATAGCCGAACGCGCACCTTTGGTGGCGCCGATTCCCTTGCCGATAGTGACAGCGCGAGTCACTTCACCGGACAGCATGATTTTCACACGCTGTACGTTGACGTTGATCACGTTGGCATCTTTCAGGGTCTGCACGGTAACGATGTCGCCTTCCACTTTGGCCAGCTCGGACAGACGCACTTCTGCGCGGTCCATGGCTTTCAGGGAAACGAAACCGAACTTCGGCAGGCGACGATGCAGCGGCTGTTGACCGCCTTCAAAGCCTGGAGCGATGGTGCCACCGGAGCGGGAAGACTGACCTTTGTGGCCACGGCCACCGGTCTTGCCCAAACCACTACCGATACCACGGCCCGGACGATGCTTTTCGCGACGGGAACCCGGCGCTGGACTCAGATCATTGAGTTTCATCGATTAACCCTCGACACGCAGCATGTAGTAAGCCTTGTTGATCATCCCGCGATTCTCGGGAGTATCAAGTACTTCTACAGTGTGACCGATGCGACGCAGACCCAAACCCTTAACGCACAATTTGTGGTTAGGGATGCGGCCGGTCATGCTTTTGATCAGCGTTACTTTTACGGTAGCCATGATCAGAAGATCTCCTTGACGCTTTTGCCACGCTTGGCGGCAATGGATTCAGGAGACTGCATAGCCTTCAAACCTTTGAAAGTGGCGTGAACCACGTTTACCGGGTTAGTCGAGCCGTAGCACTTGGCCAGAACGTTCTGAACGCCAGCAACTTCGAGGACAGCACGCATAGCGCCGCCAGCGATGATACCGGTACCTTCAGAAGCAGGCTGCATGTACACCTTCGAAGCGCCGTGAGCGGACTTCATTGCGTACTGCAGCGTGGTGCCGTTCAGATCAACTTGGATCATGTTGCGACGAGCAGCTTCCATTGCCTTCTGGATCGCGGCAGGCACTTCACGTGACTTGCCACGGCCGAAGCCAACGCGCCCTTTACCATCACCAACCACGGTCAACGCGGTGAAAGTGAAGATACGGCCGCCTTTAACGGTTTTGGCTACGCGGTTAACTTGAACCAGCTTCTCAATGTAGCCTTCGTCGCGCTTTTGGTCGTTATTTGACATAACTTAGAACTCCAGCCCAGCTTCACGAGCAGCATCAGCCAGCGCTTTCACGCGGCCGTGGTACTTGAAGCCAGAGCGGTCGAAAGCCACTTGCGAGACGCCAGCGGCCTTAGCACGCGTAGCGACCAGCTGGCCAACCTTTGTGGCCGCGTCGATGTTGCCAGTGGCACCATCACGCAGTTCTTTATCCAAAGTCGAGGCGCTTGCCAGGACTTTGTTGCCGTCGGCCGAGATGACCTGGGCGTAGATGTGCTGCGACGAGCGGAACACGCAGAGACGCACGACTTCGAGTTCGTGCATTTTCAGGCGTGCTTTGCGAGCGCGACGCAGTCGAGTAACTTTTTTGTCGGTCATTTGCTATGCCCTACTTCTTCTTGGCTTCTTTACGACGGACGACTTCGTCCGCGTAGCGCACACCTTTGCCTTTGTACGGCTCTGGTGGACGGAAGTCGCGGATCTCAGCGGCCACCTGACCTACCAGCTGCTTATCAATACCCTTGATCAGGATATCGGTTTGGCTTGGGGTCTCAGCGGTGATGCCTTCCGGCAGTTCGTAATCCACTGGGTGCGAGAAGCCAAGGGCCAGGTTCAGAACCGTGCCTTTTGCTTGCGCTTTGTAACCAACACCGACCAGCTGGAGCTTACGCTCGAAGCCTTGGCTTACGCCTTGGACCATGTTGTTTACCAACGCACGAGTGGTACCGGCCATTGCGCGAGTTTGTTGATCGCCATTGCGAGCAGCGAAACGCAGCTCACCAGCTTCTTCAACGATCTCAACGGACGAATGGATGTTCAGTTCCAGAGTGCCCTTGGCACCCTTCACCGAAAGCTGTTGGCCTGCGAATTTTACTTCGACACCGGCTGGCAGCTTAACGGGGTTCTTAGCGACGCGTGACATGCTTATCCCCCCTTAGAACACAGTGCAAAGAACTTCGCCGCCGACACCGGCAGCGCGCGCAGCACGATCCGTCATCACACCTTTGTTGGTGGAGACGATAGACACACCGAGACCGCCACGAACTTTTGGCAGATCATCGACGGACTTGTACTGACGCAGGCCTGGACGGCTAACGCGCTTCACTTCTTCGATGACCGGACGGCCTTCGAAGTACTTCAGCTCGATGGACAGCAGTGGTTTGATTTCGCTGCTGATCTGATAACCCGCAATGTAGCCTTCGTCTTTCAGGACTTTGGCAACAGCTACCTTCAACGTGGAAGATGGCATGCTTACGACGGACTTTTCAGCCATCTGGGCATTACGGATACGAGTTAGCATGTCCGCTAACGGGTCCTGCATACTCATGGCTAGACGCTCCTAATACAAAAAAATTAGCCTTGCGGCCATTACGTTTCGCCGAGAATCTCCGAGCACAAAACACACGGGCTCAGGCGAGCCGCGTATTTTAGACACACTCCGGAAATGAAACAAGCCCCAAAAGGGGCTTGTTCCAGATTCTAGGCCACCGGCGGTCAGTATCTTGCGATCCTGGCCACCGAGACTTCGAAAGTACTTACCAGCTGGCTTTAACCAGACCTGGTACGTCACCACGCATTGCCGCTTCACGCAGTTTGTTACGGCCGAGGCCGAACTTGCGGTAAACGCCGTGTGGACGACCGGTCAGGCGGCAGCGGTTACGCATGCGCGAAGCGCTTGCGTCACGTGGCTGCTTCTGCAGAGCAACTGTCGCTTCCCAACGTGCTTCTGGACTTGCGTTCAGATCAACGATGATTGCTTTCAGTGCTGCACGCTTCTTGGCGTACTTGGCAACCGTGAGCTGACGTTTCAGCTCGCGGTTTTTCATGCTCATCTTGGCCATGGTCCTACTCCAATCAGTTGCGGAACGGGAATTTGAACGCACGCAGCAGAGCGCGGCCTTCATCATCGTTCTTGGCAGTGGTGGTCAGGGTGATGTCCAGACCGCGGAGAGCATCGATCTTGTCGTAGTCGATTTCCGGGAAGATGATCTGCTCTTTAACGCCCATGCTGTAGTTACCACGACCATCGAAGGACTTGGCATTCAGGCCGCGGAAGTCGCGGACCCGAGGCAGGGAGATCGACAGCAGACGATCCAGGAATTCGTACATACGCTCACGGCGCAGAGTCACTTTGACGCCGATCGGCCAACCTTCACGGACTTTAAAGCCAGCGATGGATTTCCGAGCGTAAGTCACAACGACTTTTTGACCGGTGATCTTTTCCAGGTCGGCAACAGCGTGCTCGATGACTTTTTTGTCACCGACTGCTTCGCCCAGACCCATGTTCAGGGTGATTTTTGTAACGCGTGGAACTTCCATCACGTTCGAAAGCTTAAGTTCTTCCTTAAGCTTCGGTGCGATTTCCTTCCAGTAAATCTCTTTTAGTCGTGCCATGGTCTTCTACCTAGCAGTGTTCAAGCATCAACCGCTTTTTGGGTCGACTTGAAGACACGAATTTTCTTGCCGTCTTCTACTTTGAAACCAACGCGATCAGCCTTGTTGGTTTCGCCGTTGAAAATGGCGACGTTAGAAGCGTCCAGTGGAGCTTCTTTTTCGACGATACCGCCTTGTACGCCCGACATCGGGTTAGGCTTGGTATGACGCTTAACCAGGTTCAGACCACCGATAACCAGACGGTTATTGGCGAGAACCTTAAGCACCTTACCGCGCTTACCTTTGTCTTTGCCGGCGATCACGATGATCTCGTCGTCACGACGAATCTTTTGCATGTCGGATCTCCTTACAGCACTTCTGGGGCGAGCGAGACGATCTTCATGAACTTCTCAGTACGAAGTTCACGGGTCACTGGCCCAAAGATACGGGTGCCGATCGGCTCTTGCTTGTTGTTCAGAAGAACAGCAGCGTTGCCATCAAAGCGGATAATGGAGCCATCAGCACGACGTACGCCGTGACGAGTGCGGACTACAACAGCAGTCATCACTTGGCCTTTTTTCACTTTACCGCGAGGAATTGCTTCCTTCACGGTAACTTTGATGATGTCACCGATACCAGCGTAACGACGATGGGAGCCACCCAGCACCTTGATGCACATAACGCGGCGTGCGCCGCTGTTATCGGCCACATCGAGCATGGATTGAGTCTGAATCATATAATTTCTCCGACCCCTAGTCCTTAGACTTCCACAGCGCGTTCGAGAACATCAACCAGTGCCCAAGACTTGGTCTTGGCCAGCGGACGAGTTTCACGAATAGTGACTTTGTCGCCGATGTGGCACTGATTGGTTTCGTCGTGCGCGTGCAGCTTAGTCGAACGCTTAACGTATTTACCGTAGATCGGGTGCTTTACGCGACGCTCGATCAGAACGGTGATGGTCTTGTCCATTTTGTCGCTGACAACACGGCCAGTCAGCGTACGGACGGTTTTTTCGGCTTCAGCCATGATTACTTACCTGCCTGCTGTTTGAGCACAGTCTTCACGCGAGCGATGTCACGCTTAACTTGCCGGAGCAGGTGAGACTGCCCCAACTGGCCAGTTGCTTTCTGCATACGCAGATTGAACTGGTCGCGCAGCAGGCCGAGCAGTTGCTCGTTAAGCTGCGGCGCGTCTTTTTCACGAAGTTCATTCGCTTTCATCACATCACCGTCCGTTTAACAAAGGCGGTGGCGAGCGGCAGCTTTGCAGCAGCCAGGGCAAAAGCCTCACGCGCCAGCTCTTCAGTTACACCCTCGATTTCATACAGGACTTTACCTGGCTGAATCTGGGCAACCCAGTACTCCACACTACCCTTACCTTTACCCATACGAACTTCGAGGGGCTTTTTGGAAATAGGCTTGTCCGGGAATACACGGATCCAGATCTTGCCGCCACGTTTAACGTGACGGGTCAGTGCACGACGCGCTGACTCGATCTGACGAGCGGTGAGACGACCACGAGCTACAGACTTCAGCGCATATTCGCCGAAGCTGACTTTGCTACCGCGCTGAGCCAGACCACGGTTGTGGCCTGTCATCTGCTTGCGGAACTTCGTACGCTTTGGTTGCAACATTTGGCGTACCCCTTACTTAGCAGCTTTTTTACGAGGCGCTGGTGCTTGTGGTTTCAGTTCTTCTTGGCGACCACCAATTACTTCGCCTTTGAAGATCCAAACCTTTACACCGATCACACCGTAAGTGGTGTGAGCTTCGTAGTTGGCATAGTCGATGTCGGCACGCAGGGTGTGCAGTGGCACACGACCTTCGCGATACCATTCAGTACGTGCGATTTCAGCACCGCCGAGACGACCGCTCACTTGGATTTTGATGCCTTTGGCACCAATGCGCATGGCGTTCTGTACGGCGCGCTTCATAGCGCGACGGAACATTACGCGACGCTCCAGCTGCTGAGCTACGCTCTGCGCAACCAGCATACCGTCGAGCTCCGGCTTGCGGATCTCTTCGATATTGATGTGCACAGGCACACCCATTTGCTTGGTCAGGTCCTGACGCAGTTTCTCAACATCTTCACCTTTCTTCCCGATAACGATACCTGGACGAGCGGTGTGGATGGTGATACGTGCAGTTTGAGCAGGACGATGGATATCGATACGGCTCACGGACGCGCTTTTTAGTTTGTCTTGGAGATACTCACGCACCTTCAGATCAGCGAACAAGTAGTCCGCATAAGTCCGACCGTCTGCGTACCAGACGGAGGTGTGCTCCTTGACGATTCCCAGGCGAATGCCAATGGGATGTACTTTCTGACCCATCTCTTCGACTCCGTTACTTGTCAGCAACCTTGACAGTGATATGGCAAGACCGCTTGACGATGCGATCAGCTCGGCCTTTGGCACGAGGCATGATGCGCTTCAGCGAACGCCCTTCGTTGACGAAAACGGTGCTGACCTTAAGGTCATCAACGTCTGCGCCTTCGTTATGCTCGGCGTTGGCTACGGCCGACTCCAGCACTTTCTTGATGATCTCGGCGGCTTTCTTACTGCTGAAAGCCAACAGGTTGAGCGCTTCGCCCACCTTCTTCCCGCGGATCTGGTCGGCGACCAAGCGGGCTTTCTGGGCGGAGATTCGAGCGCCCGACAACTTAGCGGCTACTTCCATCGTTCCTTACCCCTTAACGCTTGGCTTTCTTGTCTGCCACGTGCCCACGATATGTGCGGGTACCGGCAAACTCGCCTAGTTTGTGGCCGACCATGTCTTCGTTCACGAGAACTGGAACATGTAGGCGACCGTTATGCACTGCAATGGTCAAGCCGACCATTTGTGGCAGGATCATCGAACGACGCGACCAGGTTTTCACCGGTTTGCGATCGTTCTTTTCCGCCGCCACTTCGATCTTCTTCAGTAGGTGAAGATCAATAAAAGGACCTTTTTTCAGAGAACGTGGCACTGTCGTATCCCTCTATTTACTTGCGACGACGGACGATCATTTTGTCGGTACGCTTATTACCACGAGTCTTCGCGCCCTTAGTCGGGAAGCCCCATGGCGATACCGGATGACGACCACCAGAGGTACGACCTTCACCACCACCGTGTGGGTGGTCAACCGGGTTCATGGCAACACCACGAACGGTTGGGCGAACGCCACGCCAGCGTTTGGCACCAGCTTTACCCAGCGAACGCAGGCTGTGCTCGGAGTTCGAGACTTCGCCCAGGGTCGCACGGCACTCAGCCAGTACTTTACGCATTTCACCAGAGCGCAGACGCAGGGTCACATAGACACCTTCACGAGCGATCAGCTGAGCCGAAGCACCAGCGGAACGAGCGATTTGCGCGCCTTTACCCGGCTTCAATTCGATGCCGTGTACGGTGCTACCAACTGGAATGTTGCGCAGTTGCAGAGCGTTGCCCGGCTTGATCGGTGCCAAGGCACCTGCGATCAGCTGGTCACCAGCACTCACGCCTTTAGGGGCGATGATGTAGCGACGCTCGCCATCTGCGTACAGCAGCAGAGCGATGTGAGCAGTACGGTTTGGATCGTATTCGATACGCTCGACAGTGGCAGTGATGCCATCTTTGTCGTTGCGACGGAAGTCGACCAGACGATAATGCTGCTTATGGCCACCACCGATGTGACGAGTGGTAATGCGACCATTGTTGTTACGACCACCAGTCTTCGATTTCTTCTCGAGCAGCGGTGCGTGAGGAGCGCCTTTATGCAGCTCCTGGTTGACCACCTTGACCACAAAACGGCGGCCAGGGGAAGTCGGTTTGCATTTAACGATTGCCATGATGCACCCCTTCCTTACTCAGCACTGCTGCTGAAATCGAGATCTTGGCCTGGCTGAAGGGAGATAACTGCCTTCTTCCAGTCATTACGCTTGCCCAGACCGCGAGCAGTGCGCTTGCTCTTACCCAGAACATTCAGGGTAGTAACACGCTCTACTTTCACGCTGAACAGGCTTTCGACGGCCTTCTTGATTTCCAGCTTGGTTGCGTCAGTTGCAACCTTGAAAACGAACTGGCCTTTCTTGTCAGCCAGAACCGTAGCCTTTTCGGAAACGTGCGGGCCAAGCAGAACTTTAAATACGCGTTCCTGGTTCATCCCAGCAGCTCCTCGAATTTCTTCACGGCCGACACGGTGATCAACACCTTGTCGTATGCGATCAGACTAACTGGATCGGAACCTTGCACGTCACGTACATCGACGTGTGGCAGGTTGCGAGCAGCCAGGTACAGGTTCTGATCAACAGCTTCGGACACGATCAGGACGTCAGTCAGGCCCATGCCGTTCAGCTTGTTCAGCAGATCTTTGGTTTTCGGCGCTTCAACAGCAAAGTCCTGAACCACGACCAGACGATCAGTACGCACGAGTTCAGCAAGGATGGAGCGCAGTGCTGCGCGATACATCTTCTTGTTGAGCTTCTGGGTGTGATCCTGTGGACGTGCTGCGAAAGTGGTACCGCCGCCACGCCAGATTGGGCTACGGATAGTACCGGCACGAGCGCGGCCAGTACCTTTCTGACGCCAAGGGCGCTTACCGCCACCACGAACGTCGGAACGGGTCTTTTGCTGCTTGCTACCTTGACGGCCGCCGGCCATGTAGGCCACGACTGCTTGGTGAACCAGCGTCTCGTTGAATTCGCCGCCAAATGTCAGTTCGGAAACTTCGATCGCTTGAGCGTCATTTACATTTAATTGCATGTCAGCTTCCCCTTAACCGCGAGCCTTGGCCGCTGGACGTACAACCAGGTTGCCGCCAGTAGCGCCAGGAACAGCACCCTTGACCAACAACAGATTGCGTTCAGCGTCGACGCGCACTACTTCGAGGGACTGCACGGTCACGCGCTCAGCGCCCATATGACCGGACATTTTTTTGCCCTTGAATACACGACCAGGAGTCTGGCACTGGCCAATAGAGCCCGGGACGCGGTGGGAAACGGAGTTACCGTGAGTGTTGTCTTGGCCACGGAAATTCCAACGCTTGATCGTACCCTGGAAGCCTTTACCCTTGGACTGACCGGTTACATCAACCAGTTGACCAGCGGCGAAGATTTCAGCGTTGATCAGATCGCCAGCCTGGTAGTCGCCGTCTTCGAGACGGAACTCCATGACAGTACGACCAGCTGCAACGTTTGCTTTAGCGAAGTGACCTGCTTGAGCAGCAGTCACACGCGAAGCACGACGCTCGCCGACAGTGACTTGCACTGCACGATAGCCATCGGTTTCTTCAGTTTTAAACTGGGTGACGCGATTCGGTTCGATCTCAATGACCGTGACCGGAATGGAGACACCTTCTTCGGTGAAAATACGGGTCATACCGCATTTACGACCGACTACACCAATAGTCATGTTGTAAACCTCATGAGTGTACGGGGCTTTCACCCGCTATGGCCGCCCATTTCAGAGCGTTACACGACTAAGACCCAAGTCTTAGCCGAGGCTGATCTGTACTTCCACACCGGCCGCCAGATCAAGCTTCATAAGTGCATCAACGGTTTTATCCGTTGGCAGGACGATGTCCAGCACGCGCTTATGAGTACGGATCTCGTACTGGTCACGCGCGTCTTTGTTGACGTGCGGGGAGACCAGAACGGTGAACCGTTCTTTACGGGTAGGCAGTGGAATTGGACCACGCACTTGAGCACCAGTACGTTTCGCGGTTTCCACGATTTCCTGGGTGGATTGGTCGATCAGTTTGTGGTCAAAAGCCTTCAACCTGATACGAATTTGCTGATTTGCCATTGGATTTCAGACTCCGGCTGCTATTCCCAGCGAGCGCAACACGCCCGTTAAAAGGAGGCGCAATTCTATAGACGCCCCATATGGGTGTCAACTCAATAAAAAAGCCCCCGCTAAGCGGGGGCTTTTTCAAGTCATCACTTATTAAGCGATGATTTTGGCTACGACGCCAGCGCCGACGGTACGACCGCCTTCACGGATAGCGAAACGCAGACCATCTTCCATTGCGATGGTTTTGATCAGGGTGACAACCATTTTGATGTTGTCGCCTGGCATTACCATTTCAACGCCTTCCGGCAGTTCGCAGTTACCGGTCACGTCAGTGGTCCGGAAGTAGAACTGTGGACGGTAGCCTTTGAAGAACGGAGTGTGACGACCGCCTTCTTCTTTGCTCAACACGTACACTTCAGCTTCGAAGGTAGTGTGCGGCTTAACCGAACCTGGCTTGACCAGAACCTGGCCACGCTCAACGTCGTCACGCTTGGTACCACGCAGCAGAACGCCGCAGTTCTCGCCTGCACGACCTTCGTCGAGCAGTTTACGGAACATTTCAACACCGGTGCAGGTGGTGACAGTAGTGTCACGCAGACCAACGATTTCCAGTGGATCTTGAACCTTAACGATACCGCGCTCGATACGGCCAGTCACAACAGTACCGCGACCAGAGATCGAGAATACGTCTTCGATTGGCATCAGGAACGGTTTGTCGATCACACGAACTGGGTCTGGGATGTAGCTGTCCAGAGTCTCAACCAGTTTCCGTACGGAAGTGGTGCCCATTTCGTTGTCGTCTTTGCCTTCCAGAGCCATACGAGCAGAACCGATGATGATCGGAGTGTCGTCGCCTGGGAAGTCGTAAGTGCTCAGCAGATCGCGCACTTCCATCTCAACCAGTTCCAGCAGTTCAGCGTCGTCTACCAGGTCAGCCTTGTTCAGGTAAACCACGATGTACGGAACGCCAACCTGACGGGACAGCAGGATGTGCTCACGGGTTTGTGGCATCGGACCATCAGCGGCCGAACAAACCAGGATCGCGCCGTCCATCTGGGCAGCACCGGTGATCATGTTCTTCACATAGTCAGCGTGACCTGGGCAGTCAACGTGAGCGTAGTGACGGATCAGCGAGTTGTATTCAACGTGAGCGGTGTTGATGGTGATACCACGAGCTTTTTCTTCTGGCGCGCTGTCGATCTTGTCGAAGTCAACGATAGCCGAACCGAAAATTTCGGAGCAAACACGAGTCAGAGCAGCAGTCAGCGTAGTTTTACCGTGGTCGACGTGACCGATGGTGCCAACGTTGACGTGCGGTAGGGAACGATCAAATTTTTCTTTAGCCACGACAATTAACTCCTTGCCTAAAGGACTGAATCAGCCTTGTTTTTTGGATACAGTTTCAGCGATGTGCGCCGGAGCTGTGTTGTATTTTTTGAATTCCATAGAGTAGCTTGCGCGACCCTGAGACATGGAACGAACGTCGGTCGCATAACCGAACATCTCGCCCAACGGAACCTCGGCACGAATCACTTTGCCGGAAACCGTATCTTCCATACCCAAGATCATGCCGCGACGACGGTTAAGGTCGCCCATCACGTCACCCATGTAGTCTTCAGGCGTAACGACTTCTACTGCCATGATTGGCTCAAGCAACTCACCACCGCCCTTCTGGGCCAGTTGCTTGGTAGCCATGGAAGCAGCCACCTTAAACGCCATCTCGTTGGAGTCGACGTCGTGGTAAGAACCGTCAAAAACGGTCGCCTTCAGGCCGATGAGCGGATAGCCGGCAACAACACCGTTCTTCATCTGCTCTTCGATACCCTTCTGGATAGCCGGGATGTATTCCTTAGGAACAACACCGCCCACTACTTCGTTCACGAATTGCAGACCTTCCTGACCTTCATCAGCAGGAGCAAAACGGATCCAGCAATGACCAAACTGGCCACGACCGCCGGATTGACGAACGAATTTGCCTTCGATTTCGCAGTTCTTCGTGATGCGCTCACGATAGGAAACCTGAGGCTTACCGATGTTGGCTTCGACGTTGAACTCACGGCGCATCCGGTCAACCAGGATGTCCAGGTGAAGCTCGCCCATGCCGGAGATGATCGTTTGACCAGTCTCTTCATCAGTCTTGACGCGGAAAGATGGATCTTCCTGAGCAAGTTTGCCCAGAGCGATACCCATTTTTTCCTGGTCATCCTTGGTCTTAGGCTCAACGGCAACCGAAATAACCGGCTCCGGGAAGTCCATGCGAACCAGGATGATTGGCTTGTCAGCGTTGCACAAGGTTTCACCAGTGGTGACGTCCTTCATGCCGATCAAGGCCGCGATGTCGCCAGCGCGTACTTCCTTGATCTCTTCGCGGGCGTTTGCGTGCATTTGCACCATACGACCCACGCGCTCTTTCTTGCCTTTGACCGAGTTGATCACGCCGTCGCCGGAGTTCAACACGCCCGAGTAAACGCGGACGAAGGTCAAGGTACCCACGAATGGGTCAGTGGCAATTTTAAATGCCAGAGCGGAGAACGGTTCTGCGTCGTCTGCATGACGCTCCAGCTCGATAGTCTCGTCATCCGGGTCAGTACCCTTGATGGCAGGAATATCCACTGGTGCCGGCAGGTAGTCGATCACAGCATCGAGAACCAGGGGAACACCCTTGTTCTTGAACGAGGAACCGCAAACAGCCAAGACGATCTCACCAGCGATAGTACGCTGACGCAGAGCAGCCTTGATTTCCACGTTGGTGAGTTCTTCACCTTCGAGGTACTTGTTCATCAGCTCTTCGTTGGCTTCGGCCGCAGCTTCAACCATGTTGTTGCGCCACTCGTCAGCCAATTCCTGCAATTCAGCAGGGATAGGCTTGCGAACAGGAACCATACCTTTGTCAGCGTCGTTCCAGTAAACAGCTTCCATGGTTACCAGATCGATCTGGCCCTGGAAGTTGTCTTCGGAACCGATAGCCAACTGGATTGGCACTGGGGTGTGACCCAGACGCTGCTTGATCTGACCGATCACGCGCAGGAAGTTCGCACCAGCACGGTCCATCTTGTTGACGTAAACAAGACGTGGAACGCCGTATTTGTTGGCTTGACGCCATACGGTTTCCGACTGAGGCTCAACACCCGAGGTACCGCAGAACACAACGACAGCGCCGTCGAGTACGCGCAGGGAACGTTCAACTTCAATGGTGAAGTCTACGTGGCCCGGGGTATCGATTACGTTGAAGCGGTGCTCATCCTTGTACTGCTTCTCGGAACCTTTCCAGAAGGCGGTAATAGCAGCAGAAGTAATGGTAATACCACGCTCCTGCTCCTGAACCATCCAGTCTGTGGTCGCGGCGCCGTCATGCACCTCGCCCATCTTGTGACTTTTGCCGGTGTAAAAAAGGACGCGCTCGGTGGTGGTGGTTTTACCAGCATCCACGTGAGCGACGATACCGATGTTACGGTAGCGACTAATCGGAGTAGTACGAGCCATAAAGCCCTCGCAAAATTAGTGAAGCTAGAATTAGAAGCGGTAGTGCGAGAAAGCTTTGTTAGCTTCAGCCATACGGTGCACGTCTTCACGCTTCTTAACAGCAGCACCTTTACCTTCAGCAGCGTCCAACAGTTCGCCAGCCAAACGCAGGGCCATAGACTTCTCGCCGCGCTTACGGGCGAAGTCCACCAACCAGCGCATTGCCAAAGCGTTACGACGGGACGGGCGAACTTCAACCGGAACCTGGTAAGTAGCACCGCCTACACGGCGCGACTTCACTTCGACCAGCGGAGCGATGGCGTCGAGAGCTTTCTCGAAGATTTCCAGGGGGTCGCTGTTCTTGCGTTCTTTAACCTTTTCCAGCGCGCCATAAACGATACGCTCGGCAACGGCTTTCTTGCCGCTTTCCATCACGTGGTTCATGAACTTGGCCAGGATTTGGCTTCCGTATTTTGGATCGTCAAGCACTTCGCGCTTGGCTGCTACGCGTCTTCTTGGCATGGATAAGCCCTCAAACGGTCTTCAGGTTCGCTCGGAATTAGTGCCCTTTCGGGACGCCTCCGACCTTACTCTTATCGACTCAGAAAATAAGATGATTCAGTTTTACAAAAAGCCGCTACTACTTAGGCTTCTTGGTACCGTACTTCGAACGACCCTGGTTACGACCTTTAACGCCGGAAGTATCCAAGGAGCCGCGTACGGTGTGGTAACGAACACCTGGCAAGTCTTTTACACGACCGCCGCGGATCAGTACCACGCTGTGTTCTTGCAGGTTGTGGCCTTCACCGCCGATGTACGAGGAAACCTCGAAACCGTTGGTCAGGCGCACACGGCATACTTTACGCAGTGCCGAGTTAGGTTTTTTCGGCGTAGTGGTATACACGCGAGTGCATACGCCACGACGTTGCGGGCAGTTCTGCAGCGCAGGCACGTCGGATTTCTCGACGATACGCTTACGCGGCTGACGTACCAGCTGGTTGATAGTTGCCATCTACTAGCTCCACTGTTGTCTTGCGACGCTATTGTCTTGCAAGAAAAGCAAAATGGCAGGAACGAATTCCCGCCAAATTTAGGGGTACAAGAGTCTAAAGAGGATCTTGTCCCCAGTCAAGGCAAGGCCCCGACCTCCCCCTCCATCGAACCGGGACAATTCTGTCTCGATCCGACGAACGGGGCTGCCAGGGCCCGGTCTTATTTACCGCAGAACTCAGTTACCGCTTGAGTTCAGTGCTTCGGTCAGTGCAGCTTCCACTTCACTGGCGCTTACGCGCAGCGGCTTGTCGAGTTCACGGCGGCGCTTACGCTCGCTGTGGTAGGCCAAGCCGGTACCGGCCGGGATCAGACGACCCACAACCACGTTTTCTTTCAGGCCGCGCAGGTAATCGCGCTTGCCGGTTACCGCTGCTTCGGTCAGTACGCGAGTGGTCTCCTGGAAGGAGGCCGCCGAGATGAACGACTCAGTGGACAACGACGCCTTGGTGATACCCAGCAACACACGAGTGAATTTGGAAACGAATTTCTCGTCGCCTGCCAGACGCTCGTTCTCTACCAGTACGTGAGTCAGTTCCATCTGGTCGCCCTTGATGAAACTCGAATCGCCGGATTCAGCGATTTCAACTTTACGCAGCATCTGACGCAGGATGGTCTCGATGTGCTTATCGTTGATCTTCACGCCTTGCAGACGGTAAACGTCCTGGATCTCGTTAACGATGTACTTGGCCAGCGCACTCACACCCAGCAGACGCAGGATGTCGTGTGGATCGCTCGGGCCGTCGGAGATAACTTCGCCGCGGTTTACCTGTTCGCCTTCGAAGACGTTCAGGTGACGCCACTTCGGAATCAGCTCTTCGTACGGATCGCTACCGTCGTTCGGGGTAATGACCAGACGGCGCTTGCCCTTGGTCTCTTTACCGAACGCGATGGTGCCGCTGACTTCAGCCAGAATCGACGCTTCTTTCGGACGACGAGCTTCGAACAAGTCGGCAACACGCGGCAGACCACCGGTGATGTCACGGGTCTTCGAAGTTTCTTGCGGGATACGAGCGATAACATCACCGATCGCGATCTTCGCACCATCCGCAACACCGACCAGGGCGTTGGCTGGCAGGAAGTACTGAGCGATAACGTCAGTGCCTGGCAGCAACAGATCCTTGCCGTTGTCATCAACCATCTTCACAGCAGGACGGATATCCTTGCCTGCAGCTGGACGGTCTTTGGCGTCGAGTACTTCAATGTTGGTCATACCGGTCAATTCGTCAGTCTGACGCTTGATCGTGATGCCTTCTTCCATGCCCACGTAGGTCACGGTACCTTTCATTTCGGTAACGATTGGGTGAGTGTGCGGGTCCCACTTGGCCACGATTGCGCCAGCGTCGACCTTGTCACCTTCTTTAACCGAAATCACAGCACCGTACGGCAGCTTGTAACGCTCACGCTCACGACCGTAGTCATCAGCGATTGCCAGCTCACCGGAACGGGACACAGCAACCAGGTGGCCATCCACTCGCTCAACGTGCTTCAGGTTGTGCAGACGGACGGTACCGCCATTCTTCACCTGAACGCTGTCGGCTGCGGAGGTCCGGCTTGCCGCACCACCGATGTGGAACGTACGCATGGTCAGCTGGGTACCCGGCTCACCGATGGACTGGGCAGCGATAACGCCGACCGCTTCACCGATGTTCACCTGGTGACCACGAGCCAAGTCACGGCCGTAGCACTTGGCGCAAATGCCGTAGCGGGTTTCGCAGCTGATCGGCGAGCGAACAATCACTTCGTCGATGCTGTTGAGCTCGATGAACTCGACCCACTTCTCGTCTACCAGAGTGCCGGCAGGAACGATGATTTCCTCGGTACCTGGCTTGAATACGTCACGGGCGATGACTCGACCCAGTACGCGTTCACCCAACGGCTCTACAACGTCGCCGCCTTCGATGTGCGGAGTCATCAGCAGACCGTGTTCGGTACCGCAGTCAACTTCAGTCACAACCAAGTCTTGCGCAACGTCTACCAGACGACGAGTCAGGTAACCGGAGTTAGCGGTTTTCAACGCGGTATCCGCCAGACCTTTACGAGCACCGTGAGTCGAGATGAAGTACTGAAGTACGCTCAAACCTTCACGGAAGTTCGCAGTAATCGGCGTTTCGATGATGGAGCCGTCCGGCTTGGCCATCAGGCCACGCATACCGGCGAGCTGACGGATCTGCGCAGCAGAACCCCGTGCGCCCGAGTCGGCCATCATGTACATCGAGTTGAACGACTCTTGATCGACTTCCACGCCATGACGGTCGATAACGCGCTCTTTCGAGAGGTTCGACATCATTGCCTTCGACACTTCGTCGTTGGCCTTGGACCAAAGGTCGATCACTTTGTTGTACTTCTCGCCCTGGGTTACCAGGCCGGAGGCGTACTGGCTCTCGATCTCTTTCACTTCATCGGTAGCAGCACCGATGATGGCGGCTTTCTCGTCCGGGATAACGAAGTCGTTAACACCGATGGAAACGCCGGAAATGGTCGAATAAGCAAAACCGGTGTACATCAACTGGTCAGCGAAGATAACGGTCTCTTTCAAACCAACCACGCGGTAGCACTGGTTGATCAGCTTGGAGATCGCCTTTTTCTTCATTGGCTGGTTGACCACGTCGTACGACAGGCCAGGTGGAACAACCTGGAACAGCAGCGCACGGCCGACAGTGGTGTCGACGATACGGGTGTTCTTGACGCTGCCACCGTCACGATCGTTGATGGTTTCGTGGATGCGGACTTTAACCTTGGCATGCAGTGCGGCTTCGCCGGCACGGAACACACGGTCAACTTCCTGCAGATCCGCGAACACACGACCTTCGCCCTTGGCGTTGATCGCTTCACGAGTCATGTAGTACAGACCCAATACAACGTCCTGCGACGGAACGATGATTGGCTCACCGTTGGCTGGCGACAGGATGTTGTTGGTCGACATCATCAACGCACGCGCTTCCAACTGGGCTTCCAGTGTCAGCGGTACGTGCACGGCCATTTGGTCGCCGTCGAAGTCGGCGTTGTACGCAGCACAGACCAGAGGGTGCAGCTGGATAGCCTTACCTTCGATCAGTACCGGTTCAAACGCCTGGATACCCAGACGGTGAAGGGTCGGTGCACGGTTGAGGAGAACCGGGTGTTCGCGGATCACTTCAGCGAGAACGTCCCAAACCTCTGGCAGTTCGCGCTCGACCATTTTCTTGGCGGCCTTGATGGTGGTCGCGAGACCACGCATTTCCAGCTTGCCGAAAATGAACGGCTTGAACAGCTCGAGAGCCATCTTCTTCGGCAGACCGCACTGGTGCAGACGCAGGGTCGGGCCAACGGTAATTACCGAACGACCGGAGTAGTCAACACGCTTACCGAGCAAGTTCTGACGGAAACGACCTTGCTTACCCTTGATCATGTCAGCCAGGGATTTCAGAGGACGCTTGTTGGAACCTGTGATAGCGCGGCCACGACGACCGTTGTCGAGCAGGGCATCGACCGCTTCTTGCAACATACGCTTTTCGTTGCGCACGATGATGTCCGGAGCGGACAGGTCGAGCAGACGCTTCAAGCGGTTGTTACGGTTGATCACGCGACGGTACAGGTCGTTGAGGTCGGAAGTTGCGAAGCGACCGCCATCCAACGGTACCAGCGGACGCAGATCTGGCGGCAGAACCGGCAGAACGGTCAGCACCATCCACTCTGGCAAGTTGCCGGAACCCTGGAAGGCTTCCATCAACTTCAGACGCTTGGACAGTTTCTTGATCTTGGTTTCGGAGTTGGTTTGCGGAATTTCTTCACGCAGGCGGCCAATCTCGTGTTCCAGGTCGATAGCGTGCAGCAGTTCACGGACAGCTTCGGCACCCATGCGGGCATCGAAATCGTCGCCGAACTCTTCCAGCGCTTCGAAGTACTGCTCGTCGTTCAGCAGCTGACCTTTTTCAAGGGTGGTCATGCCTGGGTCGATAACGACATAGCTCTCGAAGTAGAGAACGCGTTCGATATCACGCAGGGTCATGTCCATCAGCAAGCCGATACGGGACGGCAGCGACTTCAGGAACCAGATGTGGGCAACCGGCGAAGCCAGCTCGATGTGCGCCATGCGCTCACGACGAACCTTGGCCAGTGCAACTTCAACGCCGCACTTCTCGCAGATCACACCACGGTGTTTCAAGCGCTTGTACTTACCGCACAGGCACTCGTAATCCTTTACCGGGCCAAAGATCTTGGCGCAGAACAGGCCGTCACGCTCAGGTTTGAACGTACGGTAGTTGATGGTTTCCGGCTTTTTAACTTCACCGAACGACCAAGAACGGATCATCTCAGGCGATGCCAACCCAATACGGATGGCGTCGAACTCTTCGACTTGACCCTGGTTTTTCAGCAAATTCAGTAGGTCTTTCAAGGCCTTTCCTCCTGGCGGAGCAGAGAGCGGGCTAAACAGCCCCGCTCTCGATTCGCGTCACGTGTTATTCGGTTTCCAGATCGATATCGATGCCGAGGGAACGAATTTCTTTGATCAACACGTTGAAGGACTCGGGCATGCCCGGCTCCATACGGTGATCGCCGTCCACGATGTTTTTGTACATCTTGGTCCGACCGTTCACATCGTCCGACTTCACTGTGAGCATTTCTTGCAGAGTGTAAGCAGCACCGTATGCTTCCAGTGCCCAGACCTCCATCTCCCCGAAACGCTGACCACCGAACTGAGCCTTACCACCCAGCGGCTGCTGGGTAACCAGGCTGTACGAACCGGTAGAACGAGCGTGCATCTTGTCGTCTACCAAGTGGTTCAGCTTCAGCATGTACATGTAGCCAACAGTAACCGGGCGCTCAAACTTGTTGCCGGTACGGCCGTCGAACAGCTGCATCTGGCCGCTTTCTGGCAGGTCTGCCAGTTTCAGCATGGCCTTGATTTCGCTTTCCTTGGCACCGTCGAACACCGGGGTAGCCATTGGAACGCCGCCGCGCAGGTTCTTCGCCAGGTCCAGGATTTCCTGGTCGGTGAAGGTGTCCAGCTCTTCGTTGCGACCGCCGATCTCGTTGTAGATCTCGTGCAGGAACTTACGCAGGTCAGCAACCTTGCGCTGCTCTTCGATCATACGGTTGATCTTCTCGCCCAGACCTTTGGCCGCGAGGCCCAGGTGGGTTTCGAGGATCTGACCAACGTTCATACGCGAAGGTACGCCCAACGGGTTGAGGACGACGTCGACCGGGGTGCCATTGGCATCGTGCGGCATGTCTTCAACCGGCATGATCACGGAGACCACACCTTTGTTACCGTGACGACCGGCCATCTTGTCGCCCGGCTGGATGCGGCGACGGATTGCCAGGTAAACCTTGACGATTTTCAGCACGCCTGGAGCCAGGTCATCGCCCTGCTGCAGTTTGCGCTTCTTGTCTTCGAACTTGTCGTCCAGCAGACGGCGACGATCAACGATGTAGGCCTGGGCCTTCTCGAGTTGCTCGTTCAGAGCGTCTTCAGCCATGCGCAGTTTGAACCACTGGCCGTGCTCAAGACCGTCGAGTACTTCGTCGGTGATGTCCTGACCTTTCTTCAGGCCCGCGCCGCCTTCAGCCTTGTGGCCTACCAGGGCGGAACGCAGACGTTCGAAGGTCGCGCCTTCAACGATACGGAACTCTTCGTTCAGGTCCTTGCGGATCTCGTCGAGTTGAGTCTTCTCGATGGACAGTGCACGAGCATCACGCTCAACGCCGTCACGGGTGAAGACCTGTACGTCGATGACAGTGCCCTTGGTACCGGTAGGTACACGCAGGGAAGTGTCTTTAACGTCGCTGGCTTTTTCACCGAAGATGGCACGCAACAGCTTCTCTTCCGGAGTCAGCTGGGTCTCGCCTTTCGGAGTGACCTTACCTACCAGGATGTCGCCTGCGCCAACTTCAGCACCTACGTAAACGATACCGGCTTCGTCCAGCTTGTTCAGTGCAGCTTCACCCACGTTCGGGATGTCTGCAGTGATTTCCTCTGGCCCAAGCTTGGTGTCACGTGCCACACAGGTCAGTTCCTGAATGTGGATCGTGGTGAAGCGATCTTCCTGAACCACACGCTCGGACAGGCAGATGGAGTCTTCGAAGTTGTAACCGTTCCAGGCCATGAACGCGATGCGCATGTTCTGACCCAGTGCCAGCTCACCCATATCGGTGGAAGGACCGTCTGCCATGATGTCGCTGCGCTGAACCCGATCACCCTTGCTCACCAGCGGACGCTGGTTGATGCAGGTGTTCTGGTTGGAGCGGGTGTATTTGGTCAGGTTGTAGATGTCGACACCGGCTTCGCCCGTTTCAACTTCGTCATCGGCAACACGAACCACAATACGGCTGGCATCAACGGAGTCGATCACGCCGCCACGACGAGCCACGACGCAAACGCCGGAGTCACGGGCTACGTTTCGCTCCATGCCGGTACCTACCAGCGGCTTGTCAGCACGCAGGGTCGGTACAGCTTGACGCTGCATGTTGGAACCCATCAACGCACGGTTGGCGTCATCGTGTTCCAGGAACGGGATCAGCGACGCTGCAACAGAAACTACCTGCTTGGGCGATACGTCCATCAAGGTGACGTCTTCCGGCGCCTTGACGGTGAACTCGTTCAAGTGACGAACAGCTACCAGCTCGTCGATCAGCATTTTCTTGTCGTTCATCGTGGCCGAAGCCTGAGCGATCACGTGATCAGCTTCTTCGATGGCGGACAGGAACACGATCTCGTCGGTGACCAGAGCGTCTTTCACCACACGGTACGGGCTCTCGAGGAAGCCGTACTGGTTGGTGCGCGCATAAGCGGCCAGGGAGTTGATCAGGCCGATGTTCGGACCTTCCGGCGTTTCAATCGGGCATACACGACCGTAGTGAGTAGGGTGTACGTCACGCACTTCAAAGCCTGCACGCTCACGAGTCAGACCGCCCGGGCCCAGTGCGGAAACACGGCGCTTGTGGGTGATCTCGGAGAGCGGGTTGTTCTGGTCCATGAACTGCGAGAGCTGGCTGGAACCGAAGAACTCTTTCACCGCCGCAGCCACTGGCTTGGCGTTGATCAGGTCTTGCGGCATCAGGCCTTCGCTTTCGGCCATCGACAGACGCTCTTTGACCGCACGCTCAACACGTACCAGGCCAACGCGGAACTGGTTCTCGGCCATTTCGCCTACGCAGCGAACACGACGGTTACCCAGGTGGTCGATGTCATCGACGATGCCTTTACCGTTACGGATGTCGACCAGGGTCTTCAGTACCGCGACGATGTCTTCCTTGCACAACACGCCCGAACCTTCGATCTCGGTACGACCGATACGACGGTTGAACTTCATCCGGCCGACCGCAGACAGGTCATAGCGCTCAGGGCTGAAGAACAGGTTGTTGAACAGGGTCTCGGCAGCGTCTTTGGTTGGTGGCTCGCCAGGACGCATCATGCGATAGATCTCGACCAGCGCTTCCAATTGGTTGCTGGTGGAGTCGATCTTCAGGGTGTCGGAGACGAACGGACCGCAGTCGATGTCGTTGGTGTACAGGGTCTCGATGCGAACAACCTGGGACTTGGCAATCTTGCCCAGAATCTCGGTGTTCAGCTCGGTGTTGCATTCAGCCAGGATTTCGCCGGTGGCCGGGTGCACGATGACCTTGGCGGTGGTGCGACCCAGGACGTAGTCCAGAGGCACTTCCAGCGTCTTGATACCGGCTTTTTCGATCTGGTTGATGTGGCGCGCGGTAATACGGCGGCCGGCTTCAACGATGACCTTGCCTTTTTCGTCCTGGATGTCCAGAACGGCAATCTCACCACGCAGGCGCTGAGGCACCAGTTCCAGGCTGAGGGTTTCACCGCTCACATGGAATACGTTAGTGGTATAGAAGGCGTCCAGCACTTGCTCGGTGGTATAGCCGAGCGCGCGCAGCAATACCGAGGCCGGCAGCTTGCGACGACGGTCGATACGTACGAACACGCAGTCTTTCGGGTCGAACTCGAAGTCCAACCACGAACCACGGTACGGAATGATCCGCGCGGAGTACAGGAGCTTGCCGGAGCTGTGCGTCTTGCCGCGGTCGTGGTCGAAGAACACGCCCGGGGAACGGTGCAGCTGGGAAACGATAACACGCTCGGTACCGTTGATAACGAAGGTACCGTTCTCAGTCATCAGGGGGATTTCACCCATGTAGACTTCTTGCTCTTTGATGTCCTTGATCGCTTTGTTCGACGACTCTTTGTCGAAGATGATCAGACGGACTTTTACCCGCAAAGGTACGGCGTACGTAACACCGCGCAACACGCATTCTTTGACATCAAATGCCGGTTCGCCCAGGCGATAACCGACGTACTCCAGCGCAGCATTGCCGGAGTAGCTGATGATCGGGAAAACGGATTTGAAGGCCGCATGCAGGCCCACGTCGCGGAACTGATCTTTAGTCGCTCCCGCCTGCAAGAATTCACGATACGAATCCAGCTGGATAGCCAGAAGGTACGGGACATCCATGACGTCCGGCAACTTGCTAAAGTCCTTGCGGATACGTTTTTTCTCAGTATATGAGTAAGCCATCAGCGTTCCCCAGCTTGGTCACCTGCTTGTTTGGCCCCTCCCGACGGGAGCAGCCAGAAAATCTTGCAAACCCCATGGTTTGCGCCACCGCATCGGGTGGTTACAGCTCGTTAGAGGCGACGACCGAGTCGATTGCCAATAACGGAAAAAGGCCGGTGGCAAGAGCCACCAGCCATCAGCCTTCAGCTTAACGCTTGGGCTGGAGACGCAAGGTCGATGCTTACTTCAGCTCGACTTTAGCGCCTGCTTCTTCCAGAGCAGCCTTGGCTTTGTCAGCTGCGTCTTTCGCAACAGCTTCCAGAACCATGCTTGGAGCAGCGTCAACTACAGCCTTGGCTTCTTTCAGGCCCAGACCGGTCAGTTCACGAACTGCCTTGATCACGTTTACTTTCTTCTCGCCGGATTCCAACAGCATAACGTTGAATTCGGTTTGCTCTTCAGCAACAGCAGCTACAGCGGCTGGGCCAGCGGAAGCAGCGGCAGCGGAAACGCCGAATTTTTCTTCGAAAGCTTTGATCAGCTCAACAACCTGCAGAACCGACATTTCAGCTACGGCGTTGAGGATATCGTCTTGGGAGATAGACATTGCTGTAATTCCTGAATTGGGGGACGGCCTACGCGGCCATCGAAATAAACAAAAATACGCGAGAGGAAGCGCTCAGCCTTAGGCTGCGGCGGCTTCTTTTTGCTCGCGAACTGCGGCCAGAGTACGAGCCAACTTGCTGGTAGCGCCTTGAATCACGCTCATCAGCTGAGAAATAGCTTCGTTACGGGTCGGCAGTGTTGCCAGTACGTCGATTTGGTTAGCTGCGAGGAACTTGCCCTCGAACGCAGCTGCCTTGATCTCGAACTTGTCGTTACCCTTAGCGAATTCCTTGAACAAACGGGCAGCAGCGCCTGGATGATCGGTGGAGAACGCAATCAGGGTCGGGCCTGTGAACACGTCGTTGAGGACACTGTATTCAGTGTCAGCAACAGCGCGCTTTAGCAGGGTGTTACGTACAACACGTACGTATACGCCAGCTTCACGAGCCTCTTTACGGAGTCCGGTCATAGCGCCTACTGTCACACCACGGGCATCAGCCACGACAGCGGACAGAGCAGCTTTGGCAGCCTCGTTGACTTCAGCGACGATGGCCTTCTTGTCTTCGAGATTAATTGCCACGGGTTTAACTCCTGCTTGTTACCGTTTCATCTGGCCTAGGCCGGATGTCGTTTTGGTGTCTGATTCGGTAAGGAACCGGGAGCACCATCTGCGTAGGCTTGTGGTTTAAGACTTGCGTCGCCTACGGTCTTGGATAGCCCCCGCCAGGCAGGGACCCCAATCTTTCAACTGGCGCAATTACTTGCGCCAATTTGTGTCTTATACGTCCAGCGAGCCTTGGTCGATGACCAGACCTGGGCCCATAGTGGTGCTCAGGGTAACGCGCTTGACGTAGATACCTTTCGAGGAAGCTGGCTTGATACGCTTCAGATCAGCGATCAGGGCTTCAACGTTTTCCTTCAGCTTGACGGCATCAAAGCCGACTTTGCCAACGGAGGTGTGAATGATGCCGTTTTTGTCGGTGCGATAACGAACCTGACCAGCCTTGGCGTTTTTAACCGCGGTGGCTACGTCTGGCGTTACGGTGCCGACTTTAGGGTTAGGCATCAGGCCACGTGGACCGAGGATCTGACCCAACTGACCTACAACGCGCATTGCATCCGGGGAAGCAATTACGACGTCATAGTTCAGGTCGCCGCCTTTCATTTCGGCAGCCAGGTCGTCCATGCCAACGCGATCGGCGCCGGCGGCCAGAGCAGCTTCAGCTGCTGGGCCTTGGGTGAAGACAGCAACACGTACAGTCTTGCCAGTACCGTGTGGCAGCACAGTAGCGCTACGAACGACCTGGTCGGATTTACGTGGGTCAACACCCAGGTTTACAGCAATGTCAACAGACTCGCTGAACTTGACAGTCGACAGCTCGGTCAGCAGAGCAGCAGCGTCTACAAAGTTGTAGGACTTGCCCGCTTCGATTTTGCCGGCGATAGCCTTTTGGCGCTTGGTCAGCTTAGCCATTACACACCCTCCACGTTAAGGCCCATGCTACGAGCAGAACCGGCGATGGTACGCACGGCTGCATCCATATCAGCTGCAGTCAGATCCGCGTTTTTGGTTTTCGCGATTTCTTCCAGCTGAGCACGGGTCACGGTGCCAACCTTAACGGTGTTAGGACGAGCGGAACCGCTAGTCAGACCAGCAGCTTTCTTCAACAGAACCGAAGCCGGGGTCGACTTGGTTTCGAAGGTGAAGCTACGGTCGCTGTATACAGTGATGATCACTGGAGTCGGCAGACCTGGCTCAATACCCTGAGTACGGGCGTTGAAAGCCTTGCAGAATTCCATGATGTTCACGCCGTGCTGACCCAGAGCTGGACCAACAGGTGGGCTTGGGTTGGCCTGAGCGGCCTTCACTTGCAGCTTGATGTAAGCGGTAATCTTCTTGGCCATGAGGCACTCCAATTACGGGTTCGAACGCCTCGAAAGGCTCCCCGGTTACTTGCGCGTTTATCCCAGTGACGACAAAACCCCACAGCCTAAGGCTGCGGGGTTGGGATGCTTGCCCAGCTAGACTTTTTCGACCTGGCTGAACTCTAGCTCTACCGGAGTAGAGCGACCGAAAATGAGCACTGCCACTTGGATCCGGCTCTTTTCGTAGTTAACTTCTTCGACAGTGCCGTTAAAATCTGCAAACGGACCATCTGTGACACGAACAACCTCACCCGGCTCGAACAACGTCTTCGGCTTGGGCTTGTCGCTACCATCAGCAACACGACGCAGAATCGCTTCTGCTTCTTTGTCGGTGATCGGCGCAGGCTTATCAGCGGTACCGCCGATGAAACCCATGACGCGAGGAGTGTCCTTGACCAAGTGCCAAGTACCCTCATTCATGTCCATCTGAACCAGCACGTAGCCAGGGAAGAACTTGCGCTCGCTTTTGCGTTTCTGGCCATTACGCATTTCAACCACTTCTTCAGTGGGAACCAGAATTTCGCCGAAGCCATCTTCCATGCCTGCCAGCTTTACGCGCTCTAGCAAAGAGCGCATGACATGCTTCTCGTAACCCGAGTAAGCATGCACAACGTACCAACGCTTAGCCACGGGACACCCTTAGCCAACAATCAAGGAAACAAGCCAGCCGAGCAGGGAATCAAGCCCCCACAACAGCAACGCCATAACCAGAACAACAGCTACCACAATCAACGTGGTCTGCGTGGTTTCTTGGCGAGTCGGCCAAACGACTTTACGGATCTCGGTACGAGCTTCCTTTACCAGGACCGCAAACGACTTACCTTTGGCAGTCTGCAGGCCAACAAAGGCAGCAACAGCAGCAAGGGCGAGCAATGCGAGGACACGGTACAGGATCGGCGACGCAGAGTAGTACTGGTTGCCGACAACGCCTACGACCACAACAGCGACTACTACAAGCCACTTGAGCAGATCGAAGCGAGAGCCTTGAGCTTCAGCCTTAGGAGTCATCTATGAAGATCCTGTGAAAAGAAAGCCAGACACACCAAGTGAATCTGGCAGGTCAGGAGGGAATCGAACCCCCAACCTACGGTTTTGGAGACCGTCGCTCTGCCAATTGAGCTACTGACCTAAAACAAAATCAGGCCGACAATTATGCCGATCTGAAAAAGACTTTACAACAACAAACCCCTGCAGACCTGAAACCTACCCAAACAAACCGTGAGAAAGAGCAGAATCAACCAGAGGAAGCTGTTAAAACAAAGGCAGATATTTTCATATCTGCCTTGTTATATGGAGCTCTTGAGCGGATTTGAACCGCTGACCTCACCCTTACCAAGGGTGTGCTCTACCAACTGAGCTACAAGAGCGAAACAACTTGCACAACCTGCAAACTTGGAGCGGGTAGCGGGAATCGAACCCGCATCATCAGCTTGGAAGGCTGAGGTTCTACCACTAAACTATACCCGCGGAGCTTGCAGCTCACGCTAAAATGGTGGAGGGGGAAGGATTCGAACCTTCGAAGTCGTAGACGTCAGATTTACAGTCTGATCCCTTTGGCCGCTCGGGAACCCCTCCTAAGCGAGCCGGCATTCTACATCATGCCAGCCTTCTGTCAACCACTTTCTCATTTAAAAATATGAGGTTAGCTGCGTTGACCTTCGCTTCACCTTGTTGACCCTAAAGGTCTTCACTGCGAAGCGGGCGCCATTCTATGCAAACTATTCGAAGGTTGCAATGCCTTCGCACGGCATTATTTTATGTTTTAACTCATTGAATTCATTAGCAAGGTTTTCAAAGGGCAGATCATCAGCCAGGCGCCTGCTTTCAGGGGCTACTCGCAGCCAGTATCCGGAGGCATCAGGCAGGTTCAGGGATTGCAGCTTGACCTTGATGTCCAGGCTTGTAAGGCGCTGTTCAACCGACTGAAGCTCTTTCTGATCGGCCAGGCCGCCGATATACAGGCACGCAGGCTGCGCCTCAGGCGCTTTTGCCCGGTCTCTGCGCACCATCGCGTCAGCCGACTCGCTTAACAGCCGGATATCTTGCTGTGAGCCGCGATAGAGAGCCAGTGGCGTGACATCTTTGGCGCGCAAGGGAGCCTCCTGCTGATGCCAGACGTAATAGAAGACATTGAGGACCAGCAAAAGCAGAAACAGCCAACGCATAAAAACCTCAGGACAAAGGGCACGCCATCGCCAAACCAACAAAAACCAGATCCGGGACAAGCCTGCCGTGCGGCACAGCGTCAGCCACCAGCTCAGCATCCCCGCCCGTAAGGAAGACGGTGAAGTCCGTGCCCCAATAGCTTCGAGCCAACTCCAACTGAGTCAGCACAAACCCTCTCAGCATGAGCGTACAGCCGCGCTCTACCGCCTCTACGGTCGTACGACCGGGAGACAGGACCTCAAGGGCACGCTCTGCGGCAATATCGTCATAACGTATTTTGCGGGTATGCGTTCGCAGCTGGTTGCGCATCAGCGGCATGCCGGGACAAATAAAGCCTCCGAGATGCTCACCGTTCGCAGTAATGAAGTCTGCTGTCGCCGCAGTACCAAAATCGAGCACCAGGCATGCACCCGAAGCCAATTGAAACCCACCCAGCATAGCGAGCCAACGATCCAGGCCCAGGCGCTCGAAGTCTTCGTACCCGTTTCGCAGCCCACCCATTTGCCTTGCTGAAGCCGCACAGAGTACGTTGACGCCAAACGCCGCTACCAGGGCCGATACCAACTGGCTCGTCTCATCCGAAGCACGAACACTTACCAGCCGGCAATCCTTTAACGCGAGCCCCGCAAGCGCAACCAGGCTGTCGATCAGCGAGGCATCCGAACCAGCGATACCTTCAGCAAAGATGCGCACGTGATCCGGCTCGATAACGCGCCATTTGATAAAGCTATTGCCACAGTCGAGCTCAAGTATCATCACGCAACCTCAGGCTTAACTCACCACCGCTATATATTTTCTCGACACCATCCACGCTCAACCGTAGCGCACCCTGCCCATCGATCCCCAATACCACTCCATCAATCTGGTTCACACCCGCAATGAGCGATACAGGCCGACCTTGCCATAAATGGTTCTGCTCCCACTCCTTCTGAATGGCGCAAAAGCCAGAAGCCTGGTGGCGGTCAAGATAAGCCTGCAGTTGCACGCCAAGGCGCGCCACCAGGTAGTTACGATCAACAGCACTGCCGGTCTCCAACTGTAAGGAAGTCCATTGCTGATCGACCTCGTCGGCCTTCTGCATATTCACATTAATGCCAATACCCAGGACGACATGGCAAACATCAGCGGGGTCCCCAACCAACTCCAAGAGAATGCCGGCGATCTTTTTCTGCCCTACTAAAACGTCGTTTGGCCACTTCAACCCGGCAGTGCGAACACCCGCATCCCGCAACGCCTGCATGACTGCCAGTCCGACGACGAGGCTCAGGCCCTCCAACTGGCGCATACCGCCATCGATACGCAACACCAGGCTGTAGTAGACGTTTTGAGCGAAGGGACTGACCCACCTCCGGCCTCGCCTTCCCCTTCCAGCAGTTTGCTGCTCTGAAAGCACGAGAAACGGCGCAGTGCGACCCGCCTCGACCAGGCGCAATGCCTCGGCATTTGTCGAGTCAATGGAGTCAGAAATATGAACAGGCCATGCAGGACCCGGAACATGCCGAGCAATTTCATCAGCACTTAAAAACACCAGAGGCGAAGCCAACTGATACCCCCTGCCGCGGACTTTATGGATAGGTAGATTCAATTGCGCCTCAAGATGCTGAAGCTGCTTCCACACAGCACTGCGACTGACACCCAGGGCAGCACCAAGCGCCTCCCCGGAGTGGAATCGACCATCTTTTAGAAGTTTCAACAACGTCAGCATGCAAGTCTCGCCTCACAATGAGGCACGCATGATAGCCATGCATAAGGCCATTGCATAGAAAGGCAGGACTTTAGCATTTATGCGCGGGGGCATCTGATAGCCCGTGTAACCGTCGAAGTTTTTCGCGAGCACGCTCTGTCCAACAAACCGCGCAAAAACAAAACCCCTGATTGCGTTAGCAATCAGGGGTTCTGGAATTTAATCTTGACGATGACCTACTCTCACATGGGGAAACCCCACACTAC